>JAKSHV010000078.1 GCA_024399225.1 archaeon
TAGATCTTCTGGAACTCCGCCCAGGTCTTCTCGTACAGTGCGATGGTGATCTGCTGTCCGATGATGATCCTCACAAGAGATGTGTACAGGTCGGTGTCCACACACTCATAGATGTGTCCCACCTGGGATATGATCTCAGCTAATTTGGGGTCTTTGGAAGAAAGGTATTCCTTCTCAGTGTCACCGTACTCGAAGAACTTGACCGCATCCGCACCCTTGCGTGCTATCTGGTCCTGTGCGAGAGTGGCGTACATGGAACATCACTGTTCGAGAATCTTGTAGAGAAGTCTGTACAGTGTGACGCTCTCCTCCTCGGTTAGGGGGAGACAGGCCTTCATTTCTGACTGGACCTTTACGGCCTCGGTCTTGAGGGTCTTTCCTTTTTCAGTGAGCTCCACGAGGAGAACCCTTGTGTCTTTCGAATCGCGGACACGGGTGACGTATCCTTTCTTTTCAAGACCTTTGAGAAGAGGGGAGAGGGTTCCCGAATCGAGAAACAGCCTCTCGCCCAAGGTTTTGACATTGATAGAACCCTCTTCCCACAGCACCATCATTGTGACATACTGGGTATATGTGAGGTCCAGTTTATCGAGTGCCGAAGTGTATCCTCTGACAACCTGTCTTGAACAGGCATAGAGGGGGAAGCACAGCTGGTTCCTGAGAAGGAGGGGGTCGTTGTCTGACATAGGATGTTTACAGCAAATCCTCGATGTCTTTTAGGATTTTGGTGGGATCGGTGTTGGGACCGTAGCGTTCCACCACGTTTCCTTCGCGGTCGATGAGGAATTTGGTGAAGTTCCACTTGATATTCTTTCCCAGAATTCCGGACTTCTGAGATTTGAGGTAGCTGTAGAGAGGACTTTCTCCTTCACCGTTGACTTCGATTTTGCTGAAACGGGGGAAGGTGGTGTCATACTTCATGGTGCAGAATTCCTGGATCTCGTCGTCGGTTCCGGGGGCCTGACTGCCGAACTGGTTGCAGGGGAAGTCGAGGATCTCGAATCCTTTCTCCTTAAGGCCCCTGTAGATCTTCTCCATCGATTCATACTGGGGAGTGAATCCGCAGCCGGTGGCGGTGTTGACGACAAGCAGTACTTTTCCCTTGTATTCGGAGAGGGAGACGTCGTTTCCCTTGTTGTCCTTCATGGTGAAATCGTAGATGGTCATAGTATCAATTGTATGCAATTGAATTGTATACAATTTATTAATAGCTTTTGAAGAAGTGCAGGAATATGAAAAATGACCGCGACCGGAGACAAATGGACAGTTTTTGGTCGCGGAAGGGGTTTGGGGTCTCTCAGAGGTCCTTGTTGTTAAGGACTTTCATTCCTGCGATGAAGAACACGGTTCCCAGGCAGGCGAAGATCACGGAGAGGATGGGGAACATCCAGGTGAGATCGGTCAGCACACCAGTGAGCAGGTCGTTCGCTCCGACCATGAGTCCCGCACAGGCTCCGATGATGATGGCTGCGAACAGTCCGGAGTATCCTGCATCGAACTTGTAGCACGCGAAGATCATGACACAGCTGGTGAACAGTCCGAATGTGAAACCGAATATGACCACGAAGAGCACATCGAGGAGCTCCAGGGAGATCTCGGTGTCGATGGAGCTGATCGCGACTCCGACGAATCCGGACAGGATTCCGATGAGGGTCACGACAAGCGCAAGTTTGAGCTTGTTGAAGATGATGGTCTTCCTGGAGGTTCCAGAGGAGACTGCGAACTTGAGCCATCCTGCCTTCTCATCGAGATTCAGACTGGTTCCCACGACGGTGGATGCGATGGCGGGTCCGATGAAGAACGACAGCGGACCGCCCTGACCCATCCACATTGAGAACAGGGAAGCCATGATGAGCATGACGACAAGTGTGAACTTGATGCTGACGAAATCCTTGTAGAGCAGGGCGTTCATCAGTAATCACCCCTTGCGAACATGACCATGATGTCCTCGAGTGTCGCATCATCCACGACCAGTTCGGGATATGCCTCGCGCACTCCGGCCTTGTCATTGATCAGGTAAACTGTGTTCGATTCGGAACGTCTGGAACATATCACGAGTTCCTTGTCAATGGGGCATTCTCCACCGGTCTTCAGAAGACCGTAACTCTCCTCGAGCTCGTCCTTTCCGCTGCTGACGAGGATCTGTCCGTTCTTCATGAACGAGACGTAGTCGGCGATCTTCTCCAGATCGGTGGTGATGTGGGATGAGATCAGGATGGCGTGTTCCTCATCCTGCATGTATTCCCTAAGTGAATCAAGGAACTCGTCCCTGGAAGCGGGATCCATACCTGCGGTGGGCTCGTCAAGGATGAGCAGTTTGGTGGGGTGGCTGAAAGCAACAGCAACCTGCAATTTCATGCTCATTCCCCTGGAGAGGTCTTTGACCTTCTTCTTGCGGTCGATGCCGAACTGCTGGAGATGTGCGAAGTATTTTTCTCCGTCCCATCCGTCGAACATCCTGGTGAAGATCCCGTCAAGCTGTTCGCATTTCATGTACTGGGGGAAGGGGCACTCGTCGAACACGAGTCCGATCTCCTTCAGTTCGAGGCCGTCATCGAATTCCACTGTTCCAGAATCCTTGATGACTGCGCCGGTCAGACATTTCATTATGGTGGACTTACCGGCACCGTTGCTGCCGATCAGCCCCGTGACAAAACCTTTGGGGATCTCAAGGTCGACGCTCTTCAGTGAGAACGATCCATAGTCCTTGCAGACTCCCGTAGCTTTTACTGCATATTCCATTTACTCGCCTTCGTATAGGATTTTGACGATGTCCTGAACCTCTTCCAGACTGATTCCGCTCTGTTTGGCGAGGTCCACAGCTTTCTGCAGGTGTTCCTCGGCAGTTTTCAGATTGTTCTCGCGGAGTAGGGAGGGCTCGGTGGCTGAAACAAAGCACCCTTTTCTGGCGACGGTCGTGATGAAACCTTCCTCCTCGAGGTCGTTGTATGCCCTCTTGGTGGTGATCACGCTGATCTTCAGGTCCTGTGCGAGGGCACGCATGCTGGGGAGTGTATCCCCTGCCTGAAGCTTTCCGCTCAGGATATGGCCCTTGATCTGGTCGGTGATCTGCTCATAGATCGGTTTTCCGCTGGAATTGCTGATGATTATTTCCATCGTTTTCCTCTTTGAAACCCTATAGTAGGTAGGTGTATATAAGTGTATATACTGAATATACACAGTATTTACGCTATATATAGTATAGATTTTCCCATATTTAGAGACACGTAGTAATTTTTCTGCGTTCGCAAAGTAGTATAAATACTAAAGTTGGTATCTTTTCTATACTATGACCGACTGTACTGTTGAAGTAGAACCCGGAGTCTGCAAGATGAATGCAAAGATCACCGCCAAGCTCAGCGATGACATGATGAGCATCGATGTCACCATCGATTCTCCCTGTGAGTTCATCAAGAAGTACGCGGCCAAGCTGAAGCCCATCGACCCCTACTCGGAGATGGAGCTCCCCATGATCCAGAACTCCTGCTACACCGCAACCGAGGGAACCATCCCCCACGTTGCATGTCCCATCCCCTGCGCCGTCCTGAAGGCGGTCGAGGTCGCAGCAGACCTCGGTCTCATGAAGGATGTCGCAATGCACATCCGCGAAGCAGAGTAAGCACATTCGCTCACCGATGGCCGGATCGGTCCGGCCATCATCCTTTTCTATATTCCTTATAAGGACCAAATCCTATACCCTCTCCATATGTCAGAGAGGATAACCGTAACGGAACTCAACACCCGTGTAAAGGAGCTTTTCAGCACCACCAACGGCCTCAGGGACATTTGGCTCGTCGGAGAGATATCCAATTTCAAGATGTACACCTCCGGCCACTGTTATTTCACCATCAAGGACAACGGAAGCGAGATCCGTGCCGTGATGTTCAAGAACGCCCGGGCACGCATCAACTTCAATCCCGGGGACTCGATGAAGATCGAGGCCTACGGACTCCTCGACATGTACGTCGAGAGGGGAAGCTACCAGTTCATCGTAGAATCGATGAAGCAGTCCGGAATCGGCGACCTTTATCTCAAATATGAGGCACTCAAGAGGAAGTTGGAAGCAGAGGGACTGTTCGCATCCGAACGCAAGAGGCCCCTTCCGGTATATCCGAAGACCATCGGCGTGGTCACATCCCCCACCGGAGCGGTCATCCACGATATCCTCACGACCACCAAGAGGCTGTACCCCGTCAACGTCCTGCTGGCACCCGCACAGGTGCAGGGAGAAGGGGCGGCGCAGTCCATCGTGAAAGGTATCGAACTCCTCAACAGGGTCGGAGTGGACGTCATCATCGTCGGACGTGGAGGAGGTTCCTTGGAAGACCTGTGGGCCTTCAACGAGGAACCCGTTGTGAGGGCCATTGTCGCATCCAAGGTACCCGTGATCTCATCAGTGGGTCACGAGACCGATTTCACATTGGCGGACTTCGCCGCCGACAGGCGTGCCGCAACACCCACCGCCGCGGCACAGATGGCCGTACGTGACAAGATGGAAATCTACCGTCAGCTCGACGATTACACCGTCAGGATGAACAAGGCACTTTCATCGGTCACCGACCGCATGAGATCGAGGTTCGCAACAGTGGATGCCAAACTGTCACTGAAACGCGCACAGGAGAAGGTCGACTATCTCGGAATGAAGCTCGACGACCTGTCGAAGAGGGCATTCTCCTCCATCAGGGACAGGGTGTCCATTATGCACAGGCGTTTCGCTTCCTGCGAGAACCGCCCCGAGTCCGCACTGAAGACCCAGGTGGCCCGTAAGAGATCGAACGCCAGCGGGCTTTTCGCACGTGTCGATCCCGATATCAGAACAATCATTGTCAGCAAACAGCATGCGGAGCAGAACCTCTCCGCCCGTCTGGAGGCTTTGAGCCCGTACAGCGTCCTCGACAGGGGATACAGCTTCGTGGCAGGCCCGGACGGAACGGCGGTAACTTCCGTCAAAGGTCTGCAGCCCGGTAGTGTCATCACCGTGAGGATGAGGGACGGAAAGGCCGAGGCAAACATCATCAGCAAGGAGGAAAAGGAATGAGCGAGAACCAGAACGCACAGATTAATGTTGAAGAGATGAGCTTTGAGGAGAGCATGACCCTCCTCGAGGAACTCGTAAGGAAGCTCGAGGGAGGAAACCTCGACCTCGACGAGAGCCTCAAGGTCTACGAGCAGGCAGTCGCACTCCGCGAACACTGCAGGAAGATCCTCGACGAGAGCGACAGGAAGGTCCAGTCCATCATGGAGACCGCTTCCGGCGAGAAGAGGGAAGACTTCAAGGAACTCGAGTGAACCGATTCGGTTCCGCCGAGGGCATGAAGGTATGCTGTGTCGTCGACGGGAAGGTCACCGGCAAGTACGACGTCAAGTTCGAGAACGGCAATGCAGTCTTCACTGTCTCCCATCTTTCCACCTATGCCCTGATGAAGGAATCCGTAACCGAAAGCGGATCCGATGACTACTAGGTGTTCATCATCATCGGAGTCATCGCGGCAGTCGCACTCATCGGCGGCACCATCACCTATGTGAAATTCAAGATGGCATGAAACTCCAGCCGGGCGGAAGCCCGGCACTTCTTACAGCATACCTGGCAATATGTCGCAGATCTTCTTCCGAACTTGTTCGGATGCTGCCTTTATATGATGAACCCTAAATGGAAAAGATTGGGAGGAAACCTCCCGAAATGTTTACTTCTTGGATACAAGGTTGGATGAAACGAATACAAGAACACTGGACATCT
>JAKSHV010000079.1 GCA_024399225.1 archaeon
TGTTTCCTAAATCGTTAGCTCATCCGTAGAAATAGGTGATGGTCTTCTCACCCTGTTTGTCATCGATAAGGCCGGAACCCTTTACGAAGAATCCTTTGTAGCAGAGAGCATGGTAATCCTGGAATTTATCGTGGAGAACGGTGCTCTTGCCGTTGATGATCTTGACATCGCAGTCCCTTCCGGAGTAAGATTCCTTTTCACCGTCGGTGATGACACATCCGGTATAGTCCAGCTCGTTGAAGTGGTGGAATTCCTTCTCGATGAAGGCGATCCTGCTTTCGGCAGTCATGCTGTCCTGATAGGTGATGGCACATCCCATGATGGCCACATGTCCCTCAGCATCGGTGTTGAAGATTCCTTTCAAAGCGAATTTGTGGGACATGTAGGAAAGAGAGATGTCGACGGACCCGTTGATCTTCTTGGGGATCTTACCGTCGAAGACGATGGTAAGGTTATCATACATCATCGTTCCGTTGAGGAGGGGTCCTGCACTGGCGGAACCCTTTCCGTTGATGATAAGGGTATTTCCATCCTTGGTAACGGTGATTCCGGAGGGGATCTTCTTTTCGTCATCGATGTCGAAGGGTATGAGCCTGTCCATCTCGAAATCCTCGATGGTACCGGCATCGTAATTGTCGGTGACGATCTCGTACTTCTTGTTGTAATTGACAGCACCGGTATCGTGGTCGACCTCGACGATCTTCACCATGATACGTTCGTTGTCCGAGTCGGTGACTATTGTGAGACCTGCCTTCAAGGAGGATTCCGGATCATCAAGAATGGAATAATTCATCGAAGTATCTGCCTTGTAGGTGGCGATATAGGCACCACCTGCGATCGCGGCCGCAACGAGGGCCGTGACGACGATAATGCCGACAATCTTGTTGTCCATAAATCCCAATTAACCAGGTACTATAAATGGGGAGATGTTGAAATGAAGGCACCCGTAAACGGGTGCCAATGGATTTTGAAAAGGATCACTCGTACTTGACGGAGATCGGAATGATGTCTGCATCGTACTCGAGCATGGCGACGTTGATGGGGTCGATCATGGTCTCGGGGTATTCGACGAAGACGGGGGCACCCATGGAGATCTGGAGAGCCCTGGAACCGACGATCCTTGCTTTTTCAAAACGGGTGTTCTTTGCGGACATGGTACACCTTATAATGTAATGGCAATCGAACAGTCTTATAAATAATATATCCCCCAGAAAGGGGGAAAATTGTTTCAAAGCACCTTTGACAGGAATTCCTTAAGACGTGCATCCTGGGGATTTCCGAAGAGTTCCTCGGGAGTGTTGGCCTCGGCGATGTATCCGCCGTTAAAGAACAGGACCCTGTCGGAAACGTCCCTTGCGAATCCCATCTCGTGGGTGACGATGATCATCGTCATTCCGCTTTCCGCAAGGTCCTTGATAAGACCCAGCACCTCTCCGACCATCTCGGGGTCTAGTGCGGAGGTGGGCTCGTCAAAGAGCATGATCTCAGGGTTCATCGCCAGGGCACGTACGATGGCGACACGTTGCTGCTGACCTCCCGAAAGCCTTGCGGGATGCTGGTCCGCCTTGTCCGCAAGACCGATCCTCTGGAGTAACTCCATGGCTTTCCTGTCGGCATCCTCCTTGCTCATGAGTCCGAGTTTCACAGGTGCCAGAGTAATATTCTGCTTGACGGTCATATGGGGAAAGAGGTTGAAGCTCTGGAACACCATTCCGATCCTGGCACGAGCCTTGTTCTGATCGGACTTGGGGTCGAGAATGTTCTCCCCGTCGAGCACTATGGCTCCACCGGTAGCCTTCTCAAGCATCATGATGAGCCTGATGAACGTGGACTTTCCGCATCCGGAAGGACCGATGACGGAGATCACCTCTCCCTTGCGGACGTTCAGGTTGATGTCCTTCAGGACCTCGTTGTCGCCGAAGGATTTCTTGAGGTTCTTGATCTCGATGAGATATTCCGGGTTGTTAGTTTCAGTAGGCACTGTTAAGCCTCCTTTCAAGTTTCTTGATGAGGAACTGCAGCACAAGCACCATCGCAAGATAGATCACTGCGATGACGAGCAGGGGGAGCAGTGCATCATAGGTGTTCATCCTGATGATGTCGGCCGCTTTGGTCAGGTCGACGATGGCGATGTATCCTGCGACGGAGGTCTCCTTCAGAAGGGAGATTCCCTCGTTACCCAGTGCGGGAAGGATGTTCCTGATGGCCTGGGGGATGACGACTGAGGTCATGGACTGGCGGGTGCTGAGTCCGAGACTCCTAGCGGCCTCCATCTGTCCCTTGGGGACGGAGTTGATTCCTGAACGGACGATCTCGGATACGTATGCTCCGGAATTGAGACCGAATGCAATCGCCGCGATGAGGATCGCATTGCTCGCGAAATCGACGAGAATCACATAGTAGATGATTAGCAGCTGTACCAGAACAGGAGTTCCGCGGATGATGGTGACGTAGAATCTGCAGATCATGTGGGGGATCAGCAGTTTTCCGGTTTCTGCGTGGATACTCATAATCGCAGCTGCAAGGATTCCGATGACGGTTCCGATACAGAGGGCGATAAGAGTGATCTTGACGGTGTTTCCGAGACCGGTGAGGATATGCTTGTATCCGTCGTTATCGATGAAGTCCTTCATGAATTTGTCATATAGCTTCTCGAAGAATCCGTTGGGCTCGGAGTAATAGTAAGATGACTGTGTCATGTCGAAGCTGTCCCCGGCATAGTAGTCGAGGATGTTCTTGACCTCGCCGGAATCCTTCACTTTGGTGAGCGCGGCGGAAACCGCGTCGGCAAGGTCTCCCGCATCGGCCGAAAGCATGTATCCCCTCTTGACATAATCGTCAGCTGTCACGGGCTCGGACATGCTAAGCATACCGGGATAACGTGCGGAGAGGGACTTCGCCATGGTGGTGTCCACCACGATACAGTCCCTGGTCTCGTTGAGAAGGTCTGTAACAGCATCGGTCGCAAGGACATATTCGCGGACCTCGGATGCCCCTTTTCCTACCATGTATTCGGATGCGGCGGAGAAAGAGAGCACTGCGACGTTCTTTCCCGCAAGGTCATCGACACTGGTGCCGGACCTGGTTACGACGGTAAGACTGTCGGTAACGCCGGAGGGTACGAACATGGTTCCCTCGGGAACATCGGAGGAGATCGTGACATCGGCTCCGATGTAAGAGGGGGTGAAGGTTATCTTGTCAACGAAATCTACACGCTTGGAAGGGATGAAACTGATCCTGTAGTCCATCTCCTTTGCGACTGCGGATAGGATATCAACATCGATACCTGCGTTCCTTCCCTGTGCCTTGTATGTGTATGGGGAGTCTTCGGGAGTAAGTACGAAAAGGGTCTTCACCTGATTGAAGTAGGAAGGTGTGTTGGGACTGTAGTTGTTGTCAACGTAGTACTGAACGATCTTTCCCACGGTACCGTCGGCTTTGAGCCTCTTGAGGGACTCGTTGAATTCGTTGTAAAGGGCGACGTTGTCCTTGGCGAAGATGAAACCGTAGTGCTCATCCTCCGCATCGGTGAGAACATCATAGATGGCGAGCTGGTCAGGGTATGCAGATACCTGTGCCATTCCGACTGCATCGTCGACGACCTCACAGAACGCAACACCGTTCAGAATGTCTAGGACGACCTGTGCGTAACCGCTGTGGAGACGGAGGTTGCTGGTGACTCCCTCGGCATAATCCGCTCCGGAGGTTCCGTTCTGTGCAGCAATGGTCTTACCGCGGATGTCGTCGATGGTCTTGATGTCAAGGCCTGCCTTTGCAACGACGACCTGCCTGATTAGGGCGTAATCATCGGTGAAGAGGACGGATTCCTTCCTCTCCTCGGTGATGGTGAATCCTGAGGCACCCATGTCGCACTTGTGCTGTGTGACGGAGGTTAGGATGGAACCGAAATCGTTGGGACGGAATTCAATCTTCTTTCCGATATCGTTTGAGATCGCACGCAGAATATCCATGTCGATTCCAGCGAATTCGGTTCCGTAGTAGTAATCGTACGGAGCGAAGTCGGGACTCGACTCGATTATGATCGTATTCCCTGCCGCATCGGTGTCCTCGGTGTTTGACGCAAGGGGTACTGCAATAGTCAGCAGGAAGACGGCGACCATGAAGACCGCCAGTGTCTTTTTCATCATATAAATCGACAATGGCAGTACTCAAGAGTATATAGCGATGTTCACAAATGTACAAAAATATCTGTTAAGTCAGAGAAGCAGAAGCATTTCACGATGGGGTATACCGCCATCGTCGAACTCATCACTATCAACGACAAATCCTAGTTTCTCATAGAATCTGCGGGCCTGGACCTGTGCCTCGATACGGATAGCCTTCTCGCCCATCACATCACGGATATACCGGATGGCCTCGGTCATCATTGCCTTACCGATTCCCTTTCCGCGGTCGACGGCGATGATACGGCCGATACATGCCTCTTTGAACATCTTTCCGGGTTTGAGAATACGCAGCAATCCGACGATCCTGTCGCCTTCATAGCAGATCAAGTGAACGGCTTCCTGGTCCAGACCGTCAAGGTCCAGATAGATGCTCCTCTGTTCAACAACGAATACTCTGCTGCGGACCTCCAGGACATCATAGAGTTCATCGACCGTGAACTCATGGAACCTGCGGTAGACCATCCTCATGTTATCTGAAAATCACTCTTTCTTGACCCCGTTCTTCTGGATGAATTCCTCACGGAATTCCTTGTGTGAACGGAGTTTGTCGTTGGAGTTAATGGAAAGTGTCCTGTCCTTCACATTGACGGTGACGGAGAACTGGCACTCTTCGGTGATCTCAACTTCTTCGGACACATCAGCAAGTGTCTCGGGAGTGGAGAAGACTCTGAAAACATGCTTTCCTTCGGAAACCTCGATGTCGAGCTTGGAGAAAGGTTTGCAGATGTTCTCCTGCTCGTCGACGAAGAAATGATACTCACCGTTTCCGGCCTTGAAATAGGAAGGAAGGTTGACGGTGACCTTGTGCATCTTCGGCGGCTCTGCCGGTGCGGCAGGTTCTTTCTTGCTCCTGAAACGGTCGAGGAATCCCATACTGCCGGAATTCCGATTGAGATATAAAAGAGGGTGGAGGGGATGACCCCTCCTTTTGTTAGTTCAGAACAGTTTCTGCTTGGAGTTGTCGACGCCGACGATCTCCGCGTTTCCGCCCTCAAGGGTGAAGAATGCGATCTTGAGACCGTTTGCCTTGTACATGGCGGCGATCTGGGGGATGGCGGCCTCGAATGCTGCATCGAACCTGGGGTCCTCGTAGAAGACTGCGTTTCCGTCCCACCTGAGGAAGGACATTCCCATGGAAGCGAGGATCTCGCACTTGGGGTTGGCCTGGAGCTGGGCGTAGACGTCCTTGAAGGTTCCGACTGCGAAGTAGACCTTTCCGTCGAAGAAGCACTTGAATCCTAGGATCCTCATCCTGGGCTGTGCACCGTCGGTGGTGGCAAGGGTGAAGACCTTTGCCTCGTCGAGGATTCCGTCGATCTGCTCCATGGGAGTGAGTCCGAAGTTGTCGTCGACGAGCTGTTTGATCCATTCCTTCTCATCCTTGGAGACCTCTCCGTCGATGGCGCATACAAGGAGGCAGACGGAGATGATGGCGGTCTTGAGTTCCTCGGAAACGACTCCGAGAAGGTCGATCATGAGATCAACGGTCTTCTTGTACTGCTCGGGGTTGTCGAGACCGGACTGTTTGAAGATTGCGAGTGCCTCGTCGT
>JAKSHV010000008.1 GCA_024399225.1 archaeon
TCCTCTGTTAGTACGATATCTGCTGCCATAGCAATCACAGGGTAAGGATGTTGGAAGTACCCTTGTCAATGATAGCAAGAGCAGATACGGAGAAAGGCTTTCCACACAGAGCACCGAGCTCCATGTTGTTTCCGGAGTAGACGTGAACTTTGACGTCCTTGTTGGAAACGAGTGCTGCGGAGGGGCAGTTAGCGGACACAACGATCATCTGTGCCTTTCCTGCTTTGATTGCCTTCTCGGTCTGGTCGATTCCGAACTCTACCTTTCCGGTGTTGATTGCTGCTTTCAGTGCTTTGCTAATGTCGATTTCTTCGCTCATTTCTTTTTTCCCCCTTAATTCTTCTTGGGATCGTAAACAAGTTTCACTGCACCGGTACCAAGGGTAACGGGCTGTCCTACGATAATGTTTTCAGTAACTCCTTCGAGTCTGTCGACCTCTCCGACCATTGCTGCGTGGAGCAGGTGGGCGGCAGTGATCTCGAATGCTGCCCTGGCGAGGACGGAGGACTTCTTTCCAGATACTCCGTTCCTTCCGATGGCCCTGACGGTACCGTCATTGGTCATAAGGTCGGCGACAAGCATGATGTGCCTGATGTCGACATCAAGACCAGCATTTCCAAGAGTTTCTTTAGCTTCATGAATGATCGAGTTCCTTGCGGCTTCGATTCCGAATACATCCGCAATCTCGAGGATAGAGTTGGTCATTACATTGTCACGGTCGATGTACTCGACGTTGAGGATGTCCTTGAGGTTGCTTCCCTCGGTGACGATGAAGTATTTTCCAGCTTTATCCTTATCAATGAGTGCCCTCTTGATCTTGTCAATTCCCTTGATCCTGGCGTTCCTGATTGCCTCGTACATTTCCTGCAGTTTGGCATAAGGTGCTTCGCCCTCGGGATCGGAGTAGATGACGAGACCGTTAGGCACATCGCCTCCCTCGACCGAGATCTTCTCAACGAGTCCGCGGACTACCTTGATCTTGTTGAGGGCCTCTACGAGGTCGTCAAGGGTGAGATCGTGGGTGTCCAGGCTCCTTGCATCGGGGACGATGAGGATGCGGAGGTTGGTGATGTCGGTCTGGATGGTTGCGACATTGATCAGTTTGGTGGTTTCGATGTTGTATGCAACGTGCTTTGCCAGGGATTCGTCTTCCGCAGCAAGACCGACGAGAGGGATCCTCATCGAAGGGGTGCTGGGCTCACGCCTTGCGTCGACGATCTCGACGAGACGGGGAAGACCCTGGGTAACGGAGATGGATGCGACTCCTGCGAAGTGGAAGGTACGCAGGTTCATCTGGGTACCAGGCTCTCCGATGGAGTGTGCTGCCATGACTCCGGCAGATTCGTTCTGGCACATCTTGTGTGCATTGTACATCTCACAGGCACGGACGAGGAGCTTGACGCAGATGTCGTCGGTGAACCTCTGCCTGTCCTTGTCGATAGTTGCTGCGATTCCGGAGATGACCTTGAGGGGGAGAACGACTTCGTTCTTCTCTGCAAGGTCCTTGAGGTAGAGCTCGGTCTCGGTATAGTTGTGTCCCTTTCCGAAGTACTCCTCGACGGGAGCTGCGGGCTCTGCGGTCTCTTCGGACTCTGCCTTTGCGACAGAGGCCTTCTCCTTCTTTGCGGAGGTGGATTTCTTGGGAGATCCGACAGCCTCGAGGATCTGTTTGACGATCGCCTCGTCGGAGACGACAGCCATCAGACCGTCGAAACCTGCTGCCTGGATACCCTCTTTGTTTCCGAACTCGTTGGAAATGTGGGTGGCGACATCTCTGTCGACACCTTTCCTAACAAGCATGCTTACTGTACTACTGTTAGCCATTTCACTCGCCTCCTTCGTAATCGGATCCGTCGTCGTCGCCGAGACTGTCCTCATCGCCCTCGTAATCGCTGTCGTCCTCGTAGCTCTCTAGGTCCTTCTCACGGGATCCGTAGTCGTCTCCGGAGTTCTCCTTCTGTTCGAAGTCCATGAACTCGTCGTCGCCGAGAACCTCCCTGAAGAGGTCGTTGAGGTCGACTGCCTTTCCGCGGACTGCCTTGGAGGGGTCGGTTCCGTCCTCTCCGTATTTGAACTGGACGATGGTACCTACGGTGTTCTTGATGCTGCCGTCGATGGTCAGCTTGAGGTCCTCGAGTGCGGAGACGAGACGCCTCTGCATGTATCCGGACCTTGCGGTACGGACTGCGGTATCGACAAGACCTTCCCTTCCTCCCATTGCGTGGAAGAAGAACTCGGTAGGAGTGAGTCCGGACTTGTAGGAGTTGATACAGAATCCCTTAGCGTATGCTCCGAGATCTCCCCTGTGGAAGTGGGAAAGGGTCCTTCCGAGGTATCCCCTCTCGATCCTCTCTCCACGAACGGACTGCTGTCCGACACAACCTGCCATCTGAGACAGGTTGAGCATGGAACCACGGGCTCCGGTCTTTGCCATGATGACTGCGGGGTTGGACATACCGAGGTGGTTTCCTGCGATGTCTCCTGCCTCTCCACGAGCCTTTGCGAGCTCTCCCTGGGCAAGTGCCTCGAGGGTCTCTTTGAGGCTTCTTCCGGGGGCCTGCTCGAGGGTTCCCTCACGGTAGGAGCTGACGTACTCGCTGACGGTGTTGATGTGCTCGGTGGAGTTCTCACGGATCTGGCTGATTGCCTCCGGAGGAATATCCTCGTCACCGATACCGGTGGAGAATCCGTGGTTCATGACTGCTCCGAGTGCGAGCCTGGTTGCATCATAGAGGAACTTGGCTGCACGGGTTGCTCCGTAGTCACGGGCGACCTTCTCGAGGATCTTACCCTTGCTGTTTCCAATTCCTTTCTCATCGATGGTTCCCTGGATGAGCTTTCCGTCCTTGATGACGACGACGTCGCCGACTGCGGACTTGTAGGTCACGTTGAAGTCAGGGGGAAGTGCCAGGGAGAAGATGTCCTTACCGGTCCAGTAGGGCTCACCGTTCTCGTAGTGTCCGCTGGGCTCGGGGATGGGGCGTACCTCCTCGTTGTCAGCCTTGAGCTCCTCGAAGTACTGCTTGGACTTGTCGACAAGTCCGAAGTCGGAGAGCTTGTAGAGGATGTTCATGGTGTTGTAACGGTCGAACTTGACGGGAGAGGTCTCTCCGGTAACGGGGTCGACGATGTCACGGGTGAGGAAGTAGGAACCAGAGATGTGGTCGTGGATTCCTCCGATGATAGGTCCTCCGTACCTGGGGGAGAGGATGTTCTCCTGGACCTGCATGATGACGCGGGCCTCGGAACGTGCTTCCTCGGACTGGAGGACGTGGACGTTCATCTCATCTCCATCGAAGTCTGCATTGTAAGGTGCACAGTCGGTGAGGTTGAACCTGAAGGTCCTTCCGGGCATGATCCTTACACGGTGGGCCATAATGGACATCCTGTGGAGAGAAGGCTGCCTGTTGAACAGGACGACGTCTCCGTCGACGAGCTGCCTCTCGATGGTGTATCCGATGTTGAGGTTCTCTGCAACGGTCTCAACGTTGTCGGAGGTGACTTTGATCCTCCTTCCGTCTTCCCTGAAGATGTAGTTGACTCCTGCGAGGTAGTCGGTGTCCCTCTCAAGGTCGCTGAGGTCCTTGGAGGTGTACTGGCGTGCTGCCTCGATGTCGTAGTCTCCGTCAGCCATGAGGAACTTTCCGAATGCGAAGGGTCCACGCCTGACGAAGCGCCTCATTGCCTCGAGGTTGTGCTCGTTGACCTTCATAGGAACAGTGAGTTCCCTGGCTGCCCTTACGGGTACACCGAGGTCGTTGATAGAGAGGTTGGGGTCGGGAGAGATGACGGTACGTGCACTGAAGTTGACACGCTTACCGGACAGGTTGGACCTGAAACGTCCTTCCTTACCCTTGAGCCTCTGAACGAGGGTCTTGAGGGGCCTTCCGGACCTGTGCCTTGCGGGAGGGATTCCGGAGGTCTGGTTGTCGAAGTAGGTGGTTACGTGGTACTGGAGAAGCTCCCAGAGATCTTCTACGATAAGCTGGGGTGCTCCTGCGTCACGGTTCTCTCTGAGCCTCTGGTTGATCCTGAGGACGTCGACGAGCTTGTGGGTGAGGTCATCCTCGGACCTGTCTCCGGACTCCAGGGTGATGGAGGGCCTTACGGATACAGGAGGTACGGCGAGTGCGGTGAGGACCATCCACTCGGGCCTGCAGACCTCGGGGTCCATTCCAAGTGCCCTGAGATCGTCGTCGGGGATCCTCTCGAGCCTCTCGCGGACTTCCTTGGGGGTGAGCTTGTTGTTGTCCTTGACGATCCTGAAGGTGGTGGGCTTGTCGAGCTTGATCTTGCTCTGCTCAGCGTTACAGTGGGGACAGATACCTTTGCTGGATGCAGCCTTGACGGTGTCCTTGCTGTAGTTCTTCTGGTCGATGGTGTCTCCACCGAGATCGGAGATGGTGTTCATCCTCTCGATCCTGGACTGGATCTCATCGGAGGAGAGCATGAGCCTGCCGCATTCGCAGCAGGTGGACTCGAGCATGAGCTTGATGTCCTTGATGAATCCGACATGGATGACCGGCATTGCGAGCTCGATGTGTCCGAAGTGTCCGGGACAGTCATCGACCTTGCAGTTACAGGTCTTACAGCGGAGTCCGGGCTCGATGACTCCCATACGGGAATCCATAAGTCCTCCCATGATGGGGTAACCCTCATCGTCGTAGGTGTCTGCAGTGATGATCTTCACTGCGGACATGCCCCTGATCTCCTCGGGGGAGATGCAGGAGAACTTGATCGATCCGATCTTCTTGTCAATTATGTTCATCATGATAAGTCCTCCAGCTGAAGCCTCATAGCAACACCCAGTGACAGAAGCTCATCCATGAGGAGCTTGAATGCATAGGATGTCTGTACGAGGTGGATGTTGGTGTTTTCCTTACAGACGGGGCAGTAGCGCTGTCCGGACCTGTCGGTGATGGCGATGTGTCCGCAGTTGGGGTTGCCGCAGATGTACTGCTGGGTTCCGTCGGACTGGTCGAGCAGACGGTCCTTGATGACCATTGCTACTCCGTGACCGATAAGACAGTCACGCTCCATCTCTCCGAACCTGAGACCTCCCTGCCTGGAACGTCCCTCGGTAGGCTGCCTGGTAAGGATCTGGACGGGTCCCCTGGACCTGTAGTGGAGCTTACCGGATACCATGTGGTGCAGCTTCTCGTAGAAGATGACACCGGTGTAGATGTCTGCCTCGATCATGCGTCCGGTCCTTCCGTCGTACATGATCTCTTTTCCGGACCTTGCGAATCCGTTCCTTACGAGACCGTCGCGGATGGATGCCTCGGACTCACCGGAGAATGCGGTACCGTCGATGGTACGTGCCTCCATGGATCCGACCTTACCTGCGATCATCTCAAGGACGTGTCCGATGGTCATACGGGAAGGAATACCGTGGGGGTTGACGACGATGTCAGGGGTGACTCCGTCGCTGGTGAAGGGCATGTCACACTGTTCGACGAGCCTTCCGACGACTCCCTTCTGTCCGAACCTGGAACAGAACTTGTCACCGAGCTCGGGAATCCTCTCGTCCCTGACCTTTACACGGACGAGCTTGGAACCGTTCTCGCTGATGGTGACGATGACGGAATCGACGTATCCCTTCTCTCCGGGCCTGACGGTGATGGAGGTCTCCCTGTCCTTCTGGGTGGACAGCATGCTTCCGGTCTCCTCTTCGAGGAACCTGGGGGGAGAGGTCTTTCCGATGAGGACGTCTGCTCCCTCGACATAGGATTCGGGGGAGATGAGTCCATCCTCACCGAGGTACCTGTAGAACATGTCGTCACGGAGTCCGATGACATCCTCGGGGACCTTGAACCTGTCGGAGGTTCCTCCGGGGTAGTGGCGCTCCTCTGCACGGTAGGACCTCATGAAGGTGGACCTTCCGAGTCCTCTCTGGACGGAGGATTTGTTCATGACGATAGCATCCTCGATGTTGTATCCGTGGTAGCACATGACGGCGATGCAGAAGTTCTGTCCTGCAGGCCTGTACTTGTATCCCATGAAGTCCATTGTCTGGGTCTGTACCATGGGGACCTGGGGGTAGTGCATGAGGTGACCGCGGGTGTCGGGCCTGATACGGTAGTTGGCGGTTGCGATACCGAGAGCCTGCTTTGCCATTCCTGCACCCATGGTGATACGGGGTGCGGAGTTGTGCTCGGGGTAGGGGACGATACCTGCTGCGACTCCGAGGATGATCATGGGGTCAACCTCCATGTGGGTGTGCTCGGAGGTGATGAGGCTGGGCACCTGGAACTTGGAGCTGCACCACCTGCAGGTGAGTTCGCAGTCCTCGGTCTTTCCGGGGTTCATCCAGTCGACATCGGTCTCGGACAGTGCGTGTCCACAGCAGGGACACCTGTCGGGAAGGTTGTAGGGGGCGACGAGGACGAATGCATCCTCCTCTTCCTCTGCGTCGATCCACTCCATGATTCCCTCGGTGAAGAGCTCGTCCCAGGTGATCTTTCCTTCGCGGATCTTCTCTACGTGGCTCCTGGAGAGGACGGTCTTTCCGTCATCAAGGATAAGGAGGGGCCTTCTGAGACGTCCGTCGTCACAGTTGATGATGATCTCCTTTGCAAGGCGGGCGTTCTGGTCGTTGGCATCATCACTTCCCTTCTTTCCGGAGGAATAGCGGATGTTGATGCTGTTGGACATGAGGCCGAACCTTCTGCTGCGCCTGAACTCGTCGACGAGTCTGTCGGGGTCGTGGTAGGAACCTACAAGGTCTCCGTTGACGAAGACACGGGTCTCCTCATCCTTTACCTCTGCGAGTCCGAACTCCTTGAGACGCCTGTAGACGTCGCGCTCGGAGACGGATTTGGAAACGTCGATGATGAGTGCTGCGTTCTTCACAAGACCGCAGTTCTGTCCTTCAGGGGTCTCGGAGGGGCAGAGCCTTCCCCACTGGGTGGGGTGAAGGTCACGTGCCTCGAAGTGAGGCTGGCTCCTGGTCAGGGAGGAAGTGATCCTCCTGAGGTGAGACATTGCGGACATGTTGGAGGTCCTGTCGAGAAGCTGGGAAACACCAGCACGTCCTCCGACCCAGTTACCGGTAGCAAGGGCGTGAAGGAGCTTGTGGGTGAAGAGGTCGGGGCGGATTGCGGAAGAGATGTTGTAATCGTACTTCTTCCTGCCGAAGTTCCTCTCGAGCTGGTATTTCAAATCTTTAATAAGAGAAGTGAAGCTGGTCCTGAAGAGATCCTCCATGAGGTCTCCGGAGAGCTTGAGCCTCTTGTTTGCGTAGTGGTCCTTATCGTCGCTGACGGGCTTGTCGGCGGTGGACTTCCTGAGAAGGTATTCTGCCATACGGCCGAGGTAGATTGCCTTCTTCTTCCTGGCGGACTCGTCGTCTCCGAGGTGGGGGAGCAGGGAGCGGTCAAGGATGGACTCGACTTTCTTGGTCCTGTACTCTTTTGCCTGACCTGCTGCGAAGTTCCTCTCGAGGTATGCGATTGCATCTTCCTGAGTGTGGAATCCGTTGGGTGCCCAGCTCTTTGCGTCGTAGGAGCTCTCGAGGTTTGCGAGAACGATGTTCTCGACAGCGTCGCTGGAACAGAGGATGTCGTGGATCTCGTTGTCCCTCTCCATTCCGAGTGCCTTGAGAAGTGCTACAAGGGGAATTGCCTGAGGTACGACGGGGACGGAGACCATGAGCATTCCGTCCTTCTTTTTCTCGACCTGGGTCAGTGCACGGTATCCTTCCCTCTCGGAGAAAACCTTAACGGAGGGGACGGACTGTCCGTACTTCTCGGACTCGTCGAAGAGCATCCTGTTGGGTGCGAGGTCCTCAAGGGTGATGAGAACCCTCTCGGTACCGCCGATGATGAAGTATCCTCCGGGCTCGCGGGGGTCTTCCTTGAGTTTGATGAGCTCGTCCTTGTACTCGTCTTCCTTGAGCTCTTTCTTGTCCTTGTCGGTTGCAAGCTTGGTCTTGCTGAGGTTGCATCCGTTGGACTTGATCATCATGGGGAGGTCTCCGATGTGGACCCAACCGTCGCGGTCAAGGTCTTTCTTCACACCGTCTTCCCATACTTCGAAACGGACCTCGACTTCGGACATGTAGTTGAGGTTCCTGAGCCTTGCCTCCATAGGGGAGAGCTCGTGCTCGTAACCGTTGGCTTCGGTGACAGTAGGTACTTTTACCCTGATGGTTCCCTTGGACTGGGGGAGAACGATTCCTTTTGCGTCCCTCTCCCTTCCGATGCGGATCTCGATATCCTTACCATTGGTGCGCTCGGGGTCGAGTTTGATGATTCCGCGTGCTGCATCGTCGGTAGGTACCCTGATCTCGTCAACAATCTTCTGCATCCTGCTGGAAATATTCTCAGAGATGGTCCTGTCGTCGGAGTCCTGAACGGTAGAAAGGAAATCGTTGAATGACTCGACGTGGTGGTTGACGATATCTTTGTCCTTGAAATATAGTCTGACTAAATCCCTCAAAAATATCACCCTTTGATTACGAGCCTGTAGACGATGAACTCGCCTGCGGTCTCGCTCTCTCTTATAATCTTGATAACGCTGCCTTCCTTAACCTCGCCGTGAATAGATGCGAGGTACTGAATTGCAGGATCGTCCATCTTAATCTTGGGCAGTTTGTCCCTCTCGACTTTGAGTTTGTCAAGAACGACAAGAGCCTCCTCTTCGGAAAGAAGATGGTGTTCGGACACGAGGATGTGCCCAGGATTAAACGAGTTAGTTGCTACTGCCAAATTTTCACCATTCCATTGGTCCCGTACCGGTCAACGGGAAAGACACTCACAAAACAATGTTCTGAATCCGCTCCTCATACTTGATCCGCCGTTGATCGCTCATGAAGTACATGCGGGCCTGGAGGGATTCGAACCCCCGACCACCTGATTAAAAGTCAGATGCTCTACCTAGCTGAGCTACAGGCCCATGTCTTAAGCAAAAACACACATCTACTGCCTATATATAAATATAGTGCCGTGGACGTGGCCTATCCTTATTATAATTAAGCCAAAAACGCGCTTGTGTACTTAATAATTGGGCCTTACCGGATGAAAATCAATGTTTGATATAGCACTACGCACTTGTCCCCCCAATGGCCCAGACCCTGACGCTCAAAGTTGAGAATTCGAAACGTATCAACGAGGCTGGATTCGGACGTGCACGTCTCGATCCCAAAGCATACACCAGTCTGGGACTATCCCTCGGAAACATCATCGAGATCACTGGAAAGAAAACCGTAGTGGCCAAAGTTTTCAGAAGCGACATGGAGGATGAGGGCAAGAACATCATCCGTATTGACGGACTCACCAGGACCAGTGCAGGAGTCTCCCTCGGAGAGAACGTCAAGGTCCGCAAATGCGAACCCCTATCTGCGGTCAAAGTGGTCATCGAACCCAAGATCTCGGACGGGACACGCATCAAGGTCGACAAATCGCTCACCGAAATCATCAAGAACAACCTCATCAGCCGCCCCGTCACCTCGGGAATGGACATCATGGTCCCCAACATATCGCTGATGGGAAACCGTTCCACATTCACAGTCAACTCCACCATGCCCCTCGGACCAGTCATTATCTCTTCAGTCACCGAGCTCGTGGTTCTCGAAGCCCCCCAGAAACGCGGAAAGAAGTCCGATGGCGAGGAGGGCGGATTCGGCAGGGACAACAAGAACACCACCTATGACGACATCGGTGGTCTGAACGATGAACTGAAGCGTATCAGGGAGATGTGCGAACTCCCTCTGAAACACCCCGAATTGTTCGAGAGGATGGGCATATCTGCACCCAAGGGAATGCTCCTGTACGGACCTCCTGGCACAGGTAAGACGCTTATCGCCGAGGCCCTAGCGAACGAATCGGGAGCAAGCTTCTTCTCCATCCGCGGACCAGAGATCATGAGCAAGTACTACGGAGAGTCCGAAGGAAAACTCCGTACGATTTTCTCGAATGCCGAGAAGAATTCCCCCAGCATCATCTTCCTCGACGAGATCGATTCCATCGCACCCAACCGTGACAATGCATACGGTGAACAGGAACAACGCGTGGTCGCACAGCTGCTGTCCCTCATGGATGGAATGGGAGGTCGTGGAAATGTTATTGTTATCGGCGCCACCAACCGCGAGGATTCCATCGACCCGGCCCTGAGAAGGCCTGGAAGATTCGATAGGGAGATCGAGATCGGTGTCCCCAACAGGCAGGGAAGGGAGTCTATCCTTGCGGTACACACACGCAACATGCCCCTTGCCGACGATGTCGATCTGGCGGCACTTTCCAGAATGACCCAGGGATTCGTCGGGGCAGATCTGGCGGCACTTTCCAGAGAAGCCGCAATGAAATGTCTCGGAAGGAATATGGACAAACTCGACCTAGACTCTCCCGTCCCCACGGAATTGCTGGAATCTATGAAGGTCACCATGATCGACTTCACAAACGCTCTCGGAGAGGTCGAACCCAGCGGAATGAGGGAAGTTGCGATCGAAGTTCCCAAGGTATCCTGGGAAGACATCGGAGGCCTCGATGACATACGCAACGAGATCAAGGAGACCCTCCTTCCCGGAGAGGACAAGAAGGATTTCGAACGTCTGGGTATATCTCCCGGAAAGGGACTTCTCCTGTATGGGCCCCCCGGAACCGGAAAGACCCTGATCGCAAAAGCAGTGGCAAACGAATCCGGCGCCAACTTCATACTTGTAAACGGACCAGAGATTGCCAGCAAGTGGCTCGGAGAGAGCGAACAGGCCATCAGGAAGATCTTCAAACGTGCCAAGCAGATGGCCCCCAGTATCATCTTCTTCGATGAGATGGACTCCATCGCACCCAAGAGGAACTCTGAGAGCAGTGAAGCATGGGAACGCGTGGTCGCACAGCTCCTTACCTCACTCGACGGTGTGGAACAGCTCAACCATGTGCTGGTCATCGCCGCCACCAATAGACCCGATATGCTCGATCCCGCCCTGCTCAGACCCGGAAGAATCGACCGTATGATCCTTGTCGGAAAACCCGCACTCAACGAGAGACTTAGTATCCTGAAAATACACACACGCAGCATGCCTCTTGCAGAAAATGTTGATCTGGGTCATATCGCGGAACGCACTGATGGATATGTTGGTGCAGACATTTTCGCACTATGCAGGGAAGCAGGATTGGCAGCTTTCCGCAGAGATAAAGAGACTGAATTCGTCTATCAGGAGGATTTCGATTTCGCTCTCGGACGCGTCAAACCCTCGGTCGACAACATGACCTTCGAGACCTACAAGAAGATGGATACTGAGATCAAGAAGCGCAAGGACAGATGGTCCGACGTACCGTTCTATAACTGAAAAGGTCAAAGGTCCTTCGCCATGTAGGGCCTTTCGAGATGGTATCCGAGAGAGGCATAGTACTCCCTCACACCGATACCGCTGGTCACGGTGATCCTTGATTTGCCGTTGTCACGTGCGATACGTTCAGCTTCGGCCACTAGCCTTCTTCCGAAACCCCTGTGCTGCCAGCTCTCTGCCGCAGCTCCGATGGCGGTTTCGTTTCCGAATACTTTCAGTTCCCTGATCATCGCGGTCTCGCCCTCGTTGATACGAAGACGTACATAGCCGACAAGGGAATCGCAGTAAGTGAACGAAATGAAACGTTCGGTCCCAGCTGCAGCCTCATATTCCAGAGTTTCCATCTTCACTAGAGATTCATCCTCAAGAACCGCACCAGTATGTCCGACCTCACGGCAGCGGATGCATCTGCATTTCTGTCCGTGCTCATCCATATTCTTCTGGACAAGCTGACGCAGGTTACTCTTGAGAATGCCTGCAGTAATTTCCGGCACGGGAATATCCCTTTGGATACGCTGTATCCTGACATAATCTGGAACGATGGCTTTCATCCTCGAGAGAAGCTCGGTAGCAGTCTCAACAGTATATGGGATATATTCCCCGTTCTGCCACATGTCGTATAGTTTGGTACCACCGACGACCAGAGTGGGGTAGAACTTCAGCATATCCGGGCGGAAATCAGGATTCTCGAAACACTTGACAAAGCATTCGTAATCCTTTTCCGGATCGGAACCAGGAAGCCCAGGCATGAGGTGGTAACACACCTTCAGTCCATGGTCACGGCATACCCGGGTGGCTTTGATGACCTCTTCAACACCATGTCCGCGTTCCACACCGTTTAGAACATCGGTATCAAGGATCTGAACACCGAGTTCCACACGTGTGGCACCAAGGGCCATCATGCGCTCGATCTGTTCGGGCTTGCAGAAATAGTCGGGCCTGGTTTCGACAGTGAGTCCGATACATCTGCGCTTGGAATGGGAATTCTCCTCCTGGGCCATCTCCAAGTTGGGAGAGGCATGACCATTCATGGCTTCCAGACACCTCTGCACGAACCACTCCTGGTACTGAGGATTACGGGAAGTGAATGTACCGCCCATGATAATCAGGTCAATCTTGTCAGTATCATGACCGATTTCTTCCAACTGGGTCAATCTGCTTTCAACCTGATCATAAGGATCGAAACGATTCATTGCTGCACGTCTAGCCGCAGGCTCCTTACCTGTATAGGACTGAGGAGAATCATTGGAAACCCCTCCGGGACAGTAGGCACATTTACCATGTGGACAGGGATAGGGCGAGGTCATCACAGCAACAACCGCAACTCCGCTTGCGGTACGCATCGGCTTCTTCACAAGAAGGGGGAGAATAGTCTTTTTTTCGGACTCATCAACAAGTGCCAGTATCTCGGAATTAGATGGTACTTTCTCTGCCCCGTACCTGGAACAGAATTTCATTTTCAAACGTTGGAGATCGTCCCTGTCGGATACCTCTCCGGAACGGATGGCTTCCAAGAGCTTCTCCGCGACTATGCTTGCCATTCAGCTTTTCTCCGCCCTTTCTTTGACGAGCTGCTGGAAGCGGATCACGGTCTTCTTGTAGTTCTCCATGGCCATGTTGACATTAGCCTCGGTGAAACTCCAGGCCTTCTCAAGATCTCCGTACCTTACGCGGAATCCCTTCCTGACCTGTCCGTCCTCGCAGGTGACATCAGCACTTTCTAGAAGATCCATGGAACGGAGTTTGTTCACATGGCGGTAGATGGTGGGTTTGGAAGTGTCGAGATTGAGTGCGAGTTCCTCTGCAGTCCACACCTTGGCAGGATACTTCATAAAGAAATCCATGAAGAGACGGTAGGGGATGCTGTCCCTGACGGAGAGTGCTCCGGCGGAACGAGGATCATATCCCTTAGGCAAGTATCCGATCTGAACAAGGAAGGTCTCCGCTAATACATCGAGATCGTCTACACCGGTCATCGGCGTGTTGGAAACCACTTGCAGCTCGAACATAGTGCCACCTAGTAACACGCATATCAAGTTAAGCGTTTATATTAATTTTTTTCAACTCGGCATTACTCAGAAGTCATTCTTGACATCATCAAGGATACTGATGACACTGTCAAGAGGGAAAACCGTGTAAATCTTGATGGAGGTGATCTTTTCCACCGTGCTTGCGACGATCGGAGCACAGATTATCCCAAGTGCACCGTCACGTTCCGCACGTACAGCGGTGATGATTGCATCCTCTATAGTAGACACAGGATATTCTCTGAGGCTGACGGAACCGTTGTCCTCGGTCTCAAGATACTTGGGGAGACCTGCCATGAACTTGGAGGTGGCGATGACCGCAAGATACTTCTCCGAATCCTTAGAATTGATACGGCGGATGGCCTTGATGATCTGCCTGACGGTACGGAGATTGGGTTCACGATGCTCTTCGAGAATCTTATACATCGTGCTCTGGGATATGTTGGATACGCGACAGAATTCATTCAAAGACATCTTGAGTTCGTCCTCAAGTATCTCCTTGAAAGCCTTCTGAAATCCGCCTTCATCCCTCAGCATCCCGGATATAAGATCCTGGATTGTCACTGGACCGCCTTCTTGGCATAGTCCGCGGCAGCGAGACCTGCGACAGCACCCTCGCCGACGGCCTTGGCAACCTGCCAGGGTTTACCGGTAACATCCCCGCATGCAAACACACCGGGAACGGCTGTTGCACAGTTGCGGTCGATCTTCAGAGTGTCATCCATCTCAGGCATGAGATCTATCTCCATAGCAAGATCTACAGAGGATTTTCCGCCGAGTTCTATGAAAACGCCATCTAATTCGACGGTTTCACCATTGGAAAGTTTGACCGAGTTAACCTTGGAGTCGCCGAGGATCTCAGTAACGGAAGCTGTGATACGTATCACTCCCGAACGGTCTGCAACTTCGACGAGTGCCGGGTCTGCGTCGAATGCAGGTGCGATCCAGTATACTTTGGAAGCATAGCGGGTCATGAACTCCGCATCCACCGCGGCCTCTGACTGTCCGCCAACCAGGGCCACAACCTTCTGCTTGTAGAAATTACAGTCACAGGTGGCACAATAGCTGACTCCCTTACCGAAACCGAACTGGGTTTCACCGGGAACACCGAGTTTGACACGAGTCATTCCGGTTGCAAGAACAAGAGATCTGGCACATATCTCGGTACCGTTCTCGATCCTTACAGAGAAACCCTTTTCCGACTTGGAAAGGGAAAGAACGTTTGAATCTATGAACTGACATCCGGAGCTGCGGGCCTGCTCGATTCCGTTATCGAGCATTCCAGATCCGGACTGGACTCCCTGGAAACCGAAGTAGTTCTCGATTTCGGTTCCGTGCATCGCACTGTTACGTGGTTTTCCCACCATAACCGTGGCGACCTTCTTCCTTGCGGAATGAATGGCTGCCTGGATTCCTGCGGGACCTGCACCGATGATTACTACTTCGGCATCCATGGGATTCACTCAGAGACTGTTGATGTAGGCGATGATGTCTTCCTTGGGCCTGAGTCCGACGAGGGACTCCTGCTGTACACCGTTCTTGAAAAAGAGAAGGGTGGGGATTGCGTTGATGCCGAAGGTCATTGCGACGTTCTGGTTCTCATCAGTGTTGAGTTTTGCGACTGCGACCTTTCCTGCGAGCTCGGTTGCGAGTTCGTCAACGACAGGTCCCATCCTCCTGCAGGGTCCGCACCAGGGTGCCCAGCAGTCGACGAGTACGATTCCATCCTGTTTAACGAAGTCGTTAAACTGTGCTTCATTGAGTTCAGTAACCATAATGATACCAACAAGGTATCCGAATCAGGTTATAAAAAGGGGAGTATTGTCCTAATCTGGATAGGTCCTGAGGGCTAAAAAGCCCTCAGGGTTTTACATGTTTGAGTTTGGGATATTCGCCGACGACATCTATGATGGTGTCAAGGTCCTTTCCATAGATCTCGGAAAGTTCCTGGTGAAGGAGCTCCACACGGAGTGCTCCCCTCTCGGCACCCTTGGACATCAACTTGTCGACGGAATGCCTGTGGGACACGACGTGATTGTCGCTGACCATGTTGTCGGCATGTGCCACGATTTTCTCCTCGAGAGTCTTGGGCATATAGTCTCCCGGAGGAAGACCCAGTTCACGAACATCCTCATCATCTAGTCCGGCACCGGTGTGCTTACGGATGATGTTGACGAGCACGGGAGAGAGTCCGTATCTCTCGGCGATCTCGGCACCGAGGGAGGCATGCATGATGGAATGGTCCTTGGAACGTCCGATGTCATGCAGGATTGCACCTGCAATCACAACATCCATGTCGGCCTGGGGAATCGCCTTGGCAATCTCCTCGGCAACCGCACGTACAGTGGCACAGTGAATGACCACACGTTTCTTGCAGCCAGCGTCCCAGAGTAGATCGATGCATTCCTTGTCGGTCGGAACGGCTTCAGTCGTCCTTGTTGACAACGGTTTTCCCCCTTTCGTTGGGAATGACGGTCATCTG
>JAKSHV010000080.1 GCA_024399225.1 archaeon
TCATCTTCATTCTGGGAAACGGCAAGAGTTGCAGATACGCTTATCAATACGATAAAAACGCACAATAATTTGTTGAATTTCATTATATTACCTTACAACTTCGATAATTCCTCCCAGGTAGGCATAATCCAGCACCCAACGGATCGAAACGATCCTGTCGGGATGGTTGGAAGACACATAATTAGCGGTCAGATGCAGTATGAATTCGCCGTTCCCATCCGTTAAATCACCGGTTCTAAAGCAAAACACACCATTATGTTCCGTCTGTACTACCAGGGGAACAGTACTTTCAACAGAGATAGGAGTCGAATTCTCGGCAATCAGAAACTCACCATAGTCGAGCCCGGACACGAGGGTGAGATCGATCTCATTACGAGTCCCCTCGAGAAACAATCCGGTATCTTCCACCACCATATCTCCCCAGATACGCGTCTCCGGAATGCTTCCGACAAGTGTAGGTATCTCGGACCGTGAATCCCCTGCAGGTGCACCGTAAGCGGTATCGGAACCGCTGTCGGAAATGCCGACAGCAAACACTGCCACAGTGAGCAACGACATAACTTCGAGGACCAGCACAGCCACTTGGATGTATGGTACATGGCCGCTTTTTCCGTTAACTACGGACTGCGGCCTGGAGTTCGATTTTGTAATTTGACTCCCGCCTGTAGCCGTCTTTATCTTAACGGCTAACGAAATGTGCACGATATCGGATATTTAATAACATATTATGTCGAAAATATGTCTTTTTTACAATTATCGTCCATTGTAAGGACATGTGCTATCCAATTGTCATATCCGTTCTATCAGAAAATTGGATTTACAATCGTTTTATATAATCCACTAACAATACGTAACTAAGTATTGGCGGAAGGTTCTCCCCCTTCCACCATACCCTCCTTTTGGAGTTTACTCTCCACATTTATCGATTCTGCTAAAAATCCTTTATATCTCTATTCTGATTCGTTTTTCGGTAATATCATGGGATTCCTCAACAAAGCAAAGGCAAGTCTCAGCAACGCAGGCAACTACACCAGCCAGAAAGCCGACGAGGCAAGCTTCAACAGCAAGATCTCCGAGCAGAAGAAACTCAAGACCGAGGCCATCGAAGGGGCAGGACAGAAGATGTTCGACCTCTACATGCACGGAACCTACGCCATCGATGATGAGATCAAGGAACTCTTCGAGAAGGCAGTGGCATGCGACGTGGAGATCGAGAGGCTCGAGGCCGAGAAGGCCGACATGATCGCCAAATACGAGAACGAGCGCCAGGAGAGAAGGGACAAGGTCGCCGCCGAGGAAGAGAAGGAAAAGGCGGAAAGGGCCGCCGCAAAGGCTGCCGAGAAGGAGAAATCCGAGTAAACATCAAGCGGCCTCACGGCCGCACTTCCCTTTTTGAAATGAAAAGCAGGGGCCGAAGCCCCATTTGTGGTCGTTCAAAGCGATGCGATGAAAGACGCCGCGACAACGAATACGACCAGAACCATGATTCCGACCATGAAATAGGCCTGAAGTTTGATCCTCTTGTCTTTTCTCATGTGCCAGAAATTGAAAACGTGCTATAAATGGGTTGCTTAGATATCGGAGAAGTCATCGACGGATATCAAATCCATCTTCTCTGTTTCTACATTTTCGATGAGAAGATCGGCCTTGCGGAACTTAGGATTCCTTGCACGTGACGCAGCCTTCTTCTGAACCTCGTTAAAGGTCTCCACATTGACCGCAGGGGTTGCATAATGTCTGCTGACCAATCCGTCCCAACGGAGATATCCCGCATAGATCGGATTATGGAGGATCGTGCTGAGATTGTCCTTGGTCCATTGTTTACCGTTCTTGGTACGCAGTCCGTCGCGGTTGAGTGATTCCTTCAGGTCCTCCAGGGAACAGCCCTCGAGATATTCCTTATAGATGCGTGTGACCACCGCAAGCTGTTCGCGAATGGGGACCAGGAGCCTGTTCTCAAGATCGTAGCCGAAGGGTGGATTGAAACCCATGGTCCTGTTCTCGGCAACGTTGTTCTCCATCGACTGGGCCTTCTGGGTCATACCCATTTTGGTCCTCTCTCCGATCTGTTCGGACTCCAGCTGTGCGATGTTCTGGATCATGTTGACGACGAACCTTCCCATCGCGGTGGTGGTGTCGAGCTCCTCCGTGGCGGAACGGAACTCCTTTTTCTTCTTCACCAGCTTGTCCATCATCATCATGAAGTTGCGGGTGTTCCTGTGGATACGGTCCATCTTGAGGACCAGGATGAGATCCCAGTTGTCGATCTCGCTCATCATCCTCTGGTATTCGGGACGTTTCTCGGTCCTTCCTGAGAATCCTTCGTCACGGTAGATATCGTAGACCTCGAGATCATCCACAATGTCCGTACAGTACATCAGCAGTTTCTCCTCCTGGGCGGCGAGAGAGTATCCCTCCGTCGCCTGTTCCTCGGTGGAGACACGGATGTACAGTGCGGCTTTCATCGACCCATCACTCTTGTATGGGGCCGTTTATCTCGGTGTAGGTCTCTTCGGAGACGATCGCCGGCATCTTGCTCTTGTAACTGTTTCCGTCCCAACACAGATAACCTGCGTACAGGGGATTGTGGAGGATCTTACAGATCGCCTGCCTAGACCATTCCCCGCCTTTCTTTGAGGGGATCTGTTCGTTGTTCAGCATTGTAGCGATGTTCTCCATGGACAGACCGTCCGCATAATAGTCGTAGATTCTTCTGACGACCTCTGCCTCTGCCTCGATGATGACGAGTTCTCCGTTCGAATAACGGTAGCCGTAAGGTTCGGGTGAACCCATGGGCCCGTCCCCGGAGGCGGCCTTCTTGGTCATTGCGAGTTTGACCCTTTCTCCGATCTGTTCGGATTCCAGCTGTGCCATACGCTGTATGATGTCCATGACGAACCTTCCCATGGCGGTGGTGGTATCGAACTTGTCGGTCATGGAATAGAAATCCTTACCGTTGCGGTAGAGGAATTCCATCATTTCCGTGAAGTTCACACTGTTCCTGTGGATACGGTCCATCTTGAGAACAAGAATGACATCCCAGCGATCGAGTTCCGAAAGCATACGCTGGTACTCCGGACGTGCCGGATTCCTACCTGAAAAACCTTCGTCACGGTAAGTCTCGACGACTTCCCATCCAGTACGTAACGTACAATATGCCTTGAGCCTCTTCTCCTGTGCATCAAGCGAGTATCCCTCTCTAGCTTGATCTTCTGTCGAGACCCTCACGTAGATTGCTACGCGCATCTCATCCCATCCGGACGGTACAAGGCCTTCGGAATAGTTAAAACTATGGAGTATCTAACTTCAATCGTTGGTTAGAAAGGGTGATGCCCGGAAACCCGGGCATCGGTTTGAATCAAGGAGTAACGATGGTTCCGTTCGCCTTGAAGTACTTGTCGATGACAAGTTCGTTGGCGAAGACCATCTTTCCAAAGTTGTGGTAAGAGGGTTCGAGATCGGAGAGTGCGACTCCGACGGGCACCTCGTAGATTACACATTCGCAGGCACGTTCGTGCTTGCCGAGTGATACGGAGGGAGTGTGGTTGACAAAGTCATCGTTGTCTCCCCATGCCTTATAGATGTTGCCTGCGGAATCCTTCAGATCGAAGGTTGAATCGGTGAAATAGAGCTGTGTGCTTCCACTGTTGAACACTTCGTATGAGACCACGACGAATCTGTTACCAGAACTTGCTGGCTGCATACGGTCGTCCACCATCTTCACGCTGTCGCCTTCCTCGAAGTGGTAGTTGTATTCTCCGTTCTGGTTCATGACCATGAAGAACATCACTCCGAAGAATCCGACAGAGATAACCATGAGCACAACTAGAACTAGTATGGCAATTTTGCTGGATTTCTTCATGTTATCACAATTTGCTGTACATGCACAGCACTCAAAAAACAGAACGTCGGCCAATATAAAGTCGAGCCAGACAAAAAGTAGAGTTTGTCTAAAAATGGTTTGATGAAGCAGGGATATGCTTAACGGTCCTCATCGGAGAACATGTCGTCCTCCTTCTCGATGGGGTCGTCCTGATAGGTGCACTTCGCCCTGGGCTGGGAAGCTGCCTGTGCCTCATAGAGCTCGCGGATCTTATCGAGGAGTGCATCCTTGAATGCGTCCTCAACGGACATCTCCATGACTTCTGCGTAGTATTTCACAAGGACTTCTTCCTCTTCGTCGAGAACGATCTTTACTTCCATCGGTTACACCTGCTTTGAAAAGATGATGAGGGGGTTGACCCCCTCGTTAAGGTTTTAGGGACTCACATTCCAGGCATTCCGCCCTGGGGAGGGACGGGGTTGGTGCGCCTGGCGGCGATGACATCGTCGATCCTGAGGATCATGTTGGCGACCTCGGTGGCGGAGTTGACTGCCTGGGTCTTGACCCTGAGAGGCTCGATGACGTTTGCGGCCTTCATGTTGTCTGCCTCACCGGAGTCGAGGTTGATACCCATGTAGATACCGTCCTTTCCGGAGTGGGCGTGCTTGAGTTTGATAATGACGTCGATGGGGTCGAGTCCTGCGTTCTCTGCGAGGGTCCAGGGGATGCACTCCATGGCCTTTGCGAACTTCTCGATTGCGAGCTGTTCCCTTCCGCCGACGGATGCTGCGAATTTCTGGAGCCTGAGGCCGAGTTCGATCTCGGGTGCACCTGCACCTGCGACGACCTTTCCGTCCTCAAGGGTGATTCCGACGGTGCGGACTGCATCGTTGATTGCCCTCTCGACTTCCTCGATGACGTGCTCGGTTCCACCGCGGATGAACAGGGTGACTGCCTTGGGGTTGGAGCATCCGGTGATGAAGGACATTCCGTCCTCTCCGACCATCTTCTCCTCTACGCACTCTGCGACTCCGAGGTCTGCTGCCTGAAGGTCGTCGACGTTTCCTGCGATGGTTGCGCCGGTTGCCTTTGCGATTGCCTCGATGTCGGACTCCTTGAGCCTCCTGTATCCCATGATGCCTGCCTTTGCGAGGTAGTGCTGGACGAGGTCGTCCATTGCCTTGGAGGTGTAGACGACGTTTGCTCCGACGGACTTGATCTTCTCGACCATTGCCTTCATTCCGGCCTCTTCCTCAGCGAGGAAGTCGTTCATCATGTTGGGGTCGGTGATCTGGATCTGTGCGTCGATCTCGGTCTTCTTGACCTCGAGTCCGCAGCTGAAACATGCGATCTTTGCGTTCTCGACCTTCTTGGGCATCCTGGAGTGGACGAGCTCTTTGTCGATGACGACTCCGTTGACGACGTAGGTGTCTCCGATGACTCCTCCGACCTTCTTGGTGATCCTGATGTTCTTGGTGTCTACGCGGCCGGTCTCGTCCTTGACGAACTTGGCTGCCTTGACGATGAGGCTGGAAAGGAGTGCCTGGTCATCGTCGTCTCCGACGGATTTTCCGGTGAGGGAGGTGCTTGCGACAAGGGTGAGGAGCTCATCGTTGTCTGCGGGGACTGCGATCTCATCGAGGATCTTGACTGCCTCTGCTGCGGCCATGTTGTAACCGTTGGTGATGACGGTGGGGTGGACGTTTGCGTTGATGAGTTCCTCGGACTGTTTGAGGAGCTCTCCTGCAAGGATGACGGAGGTGGTGGTACCGTCACCGCACTCGGTGTCCTGGGTCTTTGCGACCTCGACAACCATCTTTGCTGCGGGGTGCTGTACATCGATCTCCTTGAGGATGGTTACACCGTCGTTGGTGAT
>JAKSHV010000081.1 GCA_024399225.1 archaeon
GTATGCCCCGAGGCCGCAGAGAAGCTCAAGCTCCAGTTCGACAACGTGGAGGTCACCGGAACCATTCCCGGAAAGGACCTCATCGGACTGATGTGCAGGGCACCCATGATCCACAAGGAGATCCCCGTCTTCCCCGCAGACTTCATCGACCCCGCCATCGGAACCGGTCTGGTCACCTCCGTGCCTTCCGATGCACCCTCCGACTGGGACTCCCTCGAGGCCGCCAAGAGGAACCCCGACCTGGTCAACGTATACCACATCCCCCAGGAGGTCATCGATGCAACCCAGCCCATCTCCATCATCTCCATCAAGGGTTACGGGGACTTCCCCGCCAAGGACATCATCGACAAGATGAAGATCTCCGAGATCACCGACCCCGCCAAGTTCAAGGAGGCCATGGAAGAGGCCAAGAAGATCGTCTACAAGGACGGCTACCACATGGGTAGGATGAAGGACATCTGCGGAGAGTTCGCAGGAATGCGCGTCGAAGAGGCCAAGGACAAGATGAAGCAGGCCATGATCGACTCCGGCGAGGCAGAGCTCTTCAGGGACCTTACCCTGGAGGTCGTCTGCAGGTGCGGACGTACCGTCCACATCAGGAGGATCGACGACCAGTGGTTCATCAAATACGGCGACGAGAAGCTCACCGAGGACACCAAGGCCCACGCCAAGACCATGAACATCTACCCCAACGAGTTCTACGAGAACGTCCAGGGAACCCTCGACTGGTTCAGGGAGAGGGCATGCGCAAGGCTCGGAAACTGGCTCGGAACCAAGTTCCCCTTCGACCAGAAATGGACCATCGAGCCCATCGCGGACTCCACCCTCTACCCCATCTACTACACCATCTCCCTCTACGCCAACCGCGGAGAGATCAAGGTCGAGCAGATGACCGAGGCATTCTTCGACTACGTGATCCTCGAGAGGGGCAACATCGCAGAGGTCTCCGAGTCCACCGGAATCCCCATGGACCTCCTGGACCAGATCAAGCTCGATGTCCACTACTGGTACCCCCTCGACATCAACCTCGGCGGTAAAGAGCACATGACCGTCCATTTCCCCGTATTCCTCATGAACCACAGGGGACTGCTTCCCGACAGCATGCAGCCCAAGGGAATCATCGCCAACTGGTACGTCACCGGAAAGAACAAGGACAAGATCTCCAAATCCAAGGGAGGGGCACAGCCCATCCCCGGTGCAGTGGCAAAATACGGTGCCGACGCGATGAGGCTCTACTATGCACACATCGCATCCATGCACGTGGACGTCGAGTGGGACGAGGACGGAGTCTTCACCTACAAGCAGAAGCTCGAGAAGATCGCAATGACCATCGAGGACCTCATCGCAGAGGAATCCGATGTTCCCGCATCCGCCATCGACACCTGGCTCCTTTCCAGGTTCAACACCCACCTCAACGAGATCAGGACCGCCATGGAGAAATTCGACCTCAGGCAGATGTGTACCGTCGTCTACTACGACATGGCCAACGACATGCGCTGGTACGAGAGGCGTGGCGGAAAGAACAGGGAGACCATCGTCAAGGCGCTCCGCATCTGGATCAACGCCATGATGCCCGTCACCCCCCACATCGCAGAGGAACTCTGGCACGAGGCAGGCTTCGAGGGATTCGTCTCCGAGGCACAGCTCCCCGAGGCAGAGGAGACCTCCGCGGCAGCAGAGTACGGAGAGGTGTTCGTGCAGAACGTCATCTCCGACGTCAACGAGATCAGGAAGATGGCCAAGGGAGAGATCACCAAGGCCGTCATCTACACCTCCCCCGCATGGAAGATCGGAATCATGAAGGACGCCCTTGCAATGGCAGAGGAAGGAAAGCTCACCCCTCCCGACCTCATCAAGAAGTGCATGGCTAACGAGGACCTGAAGAAGATGGGTAAGGATGTTTCCAACTTCGCATCCAAGACCGCGGTCGACTTCAAGAGAGGATCCCTCGATTCCAAGAGGGCTATCGTCAACTTCGACGAGACCCAGTTCCTCCTCTCCGCAAAAGACTTCATCGCAGCAGAGGTCGGACTCGAAGTCCAGGTCTTCGCAGCAGACGATGCAGACAGGTACGACCCCGCCGGAAAGGCAAAGGTCGCTGCACCCGGAAGGACCGCAATCTACCTTGAATGAAACCGAAGGGGGATCCCCCCTTCAAACCTTTATCGTGATATCATGGCAACTTTCAGAATGAGGGCGACCCTGAGGGGCATCAAACCCTCCACCACCAGGACCTTCGCCGCACCTACCGACATCTCCTTCCTCGACCTCCACCTTATCATACAGGCCATCGCAGGATGGGGCGGAAGATACTCCCACTGTTTCAGGATCGGGGAGAAGAAGATCGGTGCCAAGGACTATGGGGTTCTGGAAGAGGCCGACGAGATGGTCGAGGACTATCTCGACAACAAGATCACCCATGAGTTCGGCGAGTTCATCGTCGACCTCATGTTCCTCAAGGGAAAGACCGAGGAGACCGCAGTTCCCGTTATCCTCGAAGGTTCCGAGGACTTCCCTCCGGAGGAGTGCAAGGACCTCGATGAGTATCTGGATGTCCTCAAGGTCATGGAGGATCCGTCTAATCCCTCCTATGACGACATCACCTCTTGGCTGAAGACCGTCAGCGACTGTCAGCAGGCAGAGGAGGTCAACAAGGACTTCAGGGAGAACTGGGAACGTATGGGGAAGATCGAGGGACGTGTTCCCTTCAACGTCGCCGCCGCGGTCGGTGCACTGCTCATCACAGGATGCGACGGATACTTCTACGACAGTGAGAAGAAGATCCTCACCGAGGAATCCGACGGAAGTGCCAGATACATTCCCGTGGAACTCAAGGACAACTTCATCAATCATCTCGCGGAGATCTACTGCGGTATGATCGACCTCAAATCCGACAATCCTATCGAGGACCTTCTCGAGGATGAATACCGTCAGGGTTGGGAGGAATATGCCGAGAATTTCCTCGACGAGATCACCGACCATTGGGCCGACGACCACGGCTTCATCGTCGAATCCTATGCCGATAGCGACATCTCCAAGATGATGGCCGTCTTCGACGGTGAGTCCCAGGAATGACCGAATTCGGTAAATAATCCGGGAGGGATTCTTAACCGTGGCTTCGGGGAAGAAGATCTTCATCGTTACCGCCATTGCGGCGGTGTTTCTTCTTATCTGCACTGTCACCGCAGTAGCAGATTTCTCCCGTTCTGCAGACTCCACTTACCAGATCAATTACGTTGTCGATGTCGATTGCGGAACCAATTCTCCTGAAAATCCGGTAACCTATACTTCCGGATCGTCACCTCTTTCCGATGCAGTTCCGAATGAGGGTTACAGGTTTGCAGGCTGGTATGTGATCACAAGTTCGTGGTTCAGCAGCAGTTATACTAAGATAACGGATTTCAATCAGATCCGTTTCAGCGGAGAAGTTCTCGATGTTTACGCATTCTGGTATTACACTGTTGATGCAATCTACAATCTGAACGGTGGAACCCTCGAATCGCAGCCTGCTGTCAGGATGACCGACGAGGTTACCGATGTTGGACTCCCTGTCAAGGAAGGTCGTACCCTCGTCCAATGGACCTATGATCTGCAACCCTCGGACAAATCGAGCATACGTGTGAACAATTCGATGACCCAGGCAGCCAATTCCGGTACGGTGACCTACACTGCTACATGGAACTACATGATCACATATGTCCTCGAAGACGATGTCACCAATCCAAATCCCGACCAGTACAGACCTGGATATTCGGTTGTTTTGAAGGACCCACATCGCGAAGGGTTCCTGTTCCTCGGATGGTATGATGAATCCGATAACAAGGTCACCAGAGTAGAGGGTGGTGACTGCACCCTTACTGCAAAATGGATGGAGCGCCCCAGATCTTACATCACCTATGATCTCGACGGCGGAACGCTGATCGGGGATTCCAGGGATTGGTATTACGAAGGTGAATCCGTAGACCTGCCCCGTGCACAGAAAGACGGTTGCTACTTCAACGGGTGGATGATCGATGGAGAGAAGTCCGGAAGGATTGAGAGCATCTCTTCCGAACAGACCGGCGACCTTCAACTTACGCCCTGGTGGATCGATGTCGAGGAAGTGAAAGGACACGGATATGTCCTTGATTACCGCATGACCGCAAGCCAGGGTGTGTACTCCAAGACCTATGAGGAGAAACACACCACCCGTTACTACGAGTTCGACCCCGAGAGGGGATTCTTCGTGGTAAGGACGGGGACTGACAACTCGACCTCGAGTTATTGGACGGAGGAATCCGAATCTGAGTATGAATTCACCTATCTGGGTATGCAGAACCACACCCTTGGCGGAAAGGACTATCTCTGCGAAGTCTACCTTGCAGATTATTCCACCTATTACGAGAAGCAGTACATCTACGATGGATGGATTCCCGTAAGTATCGAATTCAAGTTCAGGAACGGATGGGTCACCTATCAGGGTTCGTACACTCTGTCCGAATTCATCGATTTTGATATCACTGGAACCTTCGAGGTCAGAGGATACGGGGATGCAGGTATTCTGGTAACCGGTAGCGGATCCTACACCATCGGTACCGAAGCGGTCCTTCAGGCGGAGGTTGATTCGGGAACTACCTTCCGTGGCTGGTTCAACGGATCCGGAACCCTGTTGTCCGACGAGACCACCTATTCATTCACAGTCTACACGGATATTGACGTGTATGCATACAACGATACGGATGTGGATTACACAGCGATCTACGGCAAACCGTTCCAGCTGCCCCATGTGCCGGGAATGAGCGATATCTCCTGGTCCGTTTATAACTCCTCCACAGGGGAGACCAAGGAATATTCCGGAGAAACTTCCCTTGAATTCAGGAACGGAGGAAGCAACTTCGTCACATATTCGGGAATTCTTGATGGAAAGACCGTCTACGGATTCTACATCATCGTTTCAGACGGATATGCGGTAAAATCCTTCAATTGGTCAAGCGGGGGAAAGAGCTATTCTCTGGATCTCGAGATCCTTTATTCCGACTTCACGAAGTACAGGAACGATACCATCTCCCGCAGTATGATCAACACGCAGAATACCCTCAAGTTCGTCACATCTGACGACAGGTATGTGGTGCAGATTGCCAAATACATAATGACCCAGACATACGGAATGAACGACACCGACAGGATGAACGTACTGTTGGGATTCGTCGATTACATCGAGTACAAGTATGATTCCGAATCGATGGGCCGCGAGGAGTACTTCAAATACCCTCTCGAGACACTTTACGATCAGAACGGTGACTGTGAGGATACCGCAATCCTGTTCTGTGCCGTTGCGAGTGCTATGGGCTACCGTTCCGCACTTCTTCTGTTCGAAGGGCATATGGCAGCCTCCGTCGACATCACCGACGGCTCGGTCACCACCAGGAATCCCGCCACGTTCGTACGTGACGGGGTAACCTACTACTATTGCGAGACCACGACCACCGGTTGGCAGGTCGGAAAGGCTCCGACAGGTTACACATACGGCGGAACCTACTACAAATACGAAGATGAACAGGCAATCATGCCCGTTCCTTCCAACTACCGTCTGAGCGATATCGATTTCACCGGTTCCGAGGCGGTCATCGACAAAGCCGGACTGAACGCTGCAAACGAGGCGAAGAACGGTCTTGTACTGAAATCGGATGATGTAGCAGTGGACCTTTCCGCC
>JAKSHV010000082.1 GCA_024399225.1 archaeon
TCTATTCGGCCAAACTACCCATATATTACGGCTTTGAAAATGGTGATTCGGTAGTATGTATAAAATATTGAATTAGTGTTACTCCAGTATAGGAAGATATCATGTGCGAATTCACCGTTTATGTCGATGGCCATGAGGATGAGAACATCGTTGCCAAGAATGTCATCAAGGCAGTAGTCAAGCCCGAGTACGTCTCCCTGATGAACACCGCAGGTCAGATCGTCAAGATCCCCAAAGCGAGGATCCTGAAAGTCGACACCATCATGACCGAACTGATCCTCGAGACCGTCGGTGAGTGAATTGAAGAAGATCATCGCAACCGGTAAAGGTGGGGTCGAAAAGACCACCACCCTCACCACACTCTCCCTCCTCTGGGCAAGGGAAGGCAAGAAGGTCATCGTCTTCGACACCGACCCCAGCATGAACCTCGCACTCAGCTATGGTATCCCCTACGACAGCATGGCGACCATCACCGAGGACAAGGCAGACATCTCCGAGAACCTCGAGGAGAACGGAATCGATGAGGTCGGACAGGATATCCTCAACGACCACTCCGCCGTCACCGAGGACGGAGTACGTATCGTCATCATGGGAGCCATCGAGCACGGAGGCGACGGATGTCTCTGTTCCGCCATCTCCGTCATCAAGCTCCTTCTCGATTATGTGGAGAAGACCGGCGAATATGACATCGCCATCGTTGATTCCCAGGCCGGACCCGAGATTCTCGGAAGGGGACTTGCGGCAAGCTTCGACTGCAACGTCGTGCTTTCCGAACCCACCTCCAAATCCTCCGAGGTCTCCAGGCAGGTTAAGAAGCTCGCAGAGGATCTTGGTATCAAAGACACCGTCCTAATTGTGAACAAAGCGGATGCAGAGTCCGATGTATCCTTCACCGCACAGATGGTCGGTGTGGAACCCTACAAGGCAGTGGGTGTGTTCTACGACCGCGATGTCGTCAAGGCCGACAAGGAAGGACTCCTCCTGGTCGACGCATTCCCCGAGTCCGTTGCACTCGGCAACCTGAAGAATGCCAAGGCACTTCTAGAGAAGTGCATCGGCTGGTAAACCCAAAATCAAAATAATTTTGGAACAGGGCCGAAAGGCCCTTGTTCTGTTTTCTATTGTTTTACTCTGCGTTCTTTGCGTGCTCTGCGAACATCTGCTGGAATGCGGGAAGGCTTCCGAGTCCCTGGATGACGCAGTCGACCTCGTATCCTGCTGCGGACACGACGGATTTGAGGGAGTCCTCCTCGTCACCTGCCATATCGTTGTTGGCGTGGTCTCCCGCGACGATCATGAAAGGCATGAGGGTGACCTTCTTGATTCCCTTTCCTTCCATAAGTGCCAGAGTGCTGTCGAAGGTGGGGAATCCCTCGACGGTGGTGATGAAGATGTTCTTCTCTCCGGCTGCGATGAGTTTGAGCTGGAGTTCGCTGTAGGTTGCGTTGGCGAAGTGCTCGGTACCGTGTCCCATGAGAATCATTGCGTCACCGGTGCAGAGGGGCTTGATGTCCTTTGCGATTGCCTCGACGACGTTGTCGTAGTCCTCGTCGGTGGTGAGGAGGGGCTTTCCGAGTTTGAGTGCGGGGATCTTCTCCTTGTAGGGAAGGACGAACTCCTTGACGAAGTCATACTCCTCTCCGTTCATGACGTGGGTGGGCTGTACGATGACATCGTCGAATCCGTCTTTGACGAGTTTGTCCATGGCCTCGTCGATGTAGTCGATGTACTCGTTGTCCCTTTTCTTGAGCTTGGCAATAATCATCTTGCTGGTCCAGGCACGCCTGAGTTCCCTGTCGGGGAATGCGGCCGCGATGACCTTTTCGGTAGGGACAATGGTCTTCTCCCTGTTGTCGTTGTAGCTGGTTCCGAAGCTGATGACTAGGATTGCTTTCTTTGCCATAGTTGGATATAACATCCAAAAAATATAAGCGTATACACAAACAGTACCAGTTGGCTTAATATCGGATACTCCGATACGCGATTATGCGCTCCCTTATACCCGACGACCTCGATGACGAACTCAACTCCCTACAGATGGATATCGCCTCAAGGCAGATACCTGTCGCAGTTATCTTCGAGGGAGGAAGCGGACACGTCATCAGCAAGGTCATCAACGAGATCAACAGAGGTCTCGAACCGATGGGTGTTTCCTACCACCACTTCGATGCGAAGAACAAGGGAACGGGAGCATTCGCCGAGCTTCTCAACGCCACACCCGGCAAGGGGGAGATCGTCCTCTACGACAGGTCCTGGTATTCCATGGCCGTCGACTGGTTCGACGGCGACGATGAGCAGATGGAGCAGCGTGTGGAGTCCATCAACAGGTTCGAAGAGTACCTCATGGACAACGGAACATATGTCATCAAGATCGGACTCGATGTGAAACTGCAGACTCTGAGGAAGTATGCCGAGGAATACGGAATGAACCGTGTGACGGGAGATACTTTCCTCTCCGTGGACCACATCGACCGTGTGAAGTACAGGGCAGTGATGCCCGAGATCATCAGGAAGACCGATACCAAACGCGTACCCTGGGACATTATCGAGACCACCGGAGTAGAGGACACCGTGAAGGCCACCGTGAAACTTCTCATCAAGCGTCTCAGACAGTGTCTCGACAAAGGTTGGGAGAAATCCGAGAAGAAGGAGATCTGCAAGATGTTCTCCAACCCCAGAAAGGGACTCGACCTCAATGGGGATTCCAAGGACTACGGAAACAGGATGGATATCCTCAGCGGGGAACTTGAAAGACTGCAAAACATCCTTGCCATCAGCGGACGTTCATTAGTCCTCTGTTTCGAGGGATGGGATGCCGCCGGCAAGGGAGGAGCCATCAAGCACATGTGTCATGCGATGAACCCCAGAGGATACACGGTCGCACGCATCAAGGCTCCCACCGACATCGATTATGCCCACACTTACCTCTGGAGGTTCGCAAAGCATCTTCCCTCCGCAGGAAGGGTCTCCGTCTTCGACCGTACCTGGTACGGAAGGATGATGGTCGAACCCATAGAAGGATTCTGCGACGATGATGAGTACTGCCGTTCCGCAGAGGAGATCAACAACTTCGAGAAGATGATCACCGAGACGGGTGGAATAGTGGTGAAATTCTGGCTGGATATCGACAAGGATACCCAGCTCGAGAGATTCAATGAAAGGCAGAACGACCCCCTCAAACAGTGGAAACTCACCGATGAGGACTGGAGGAACAGGGAGAAGTGGGACAAGTACGAGGAGTACATCAACGCGATGATCTACGCCACCAACACTTCCTACGCACCTTGGGTGGCCGTTCCCGCCAATAACAAGAAGGCTGCCAGGCTGTTCGTCCTGGAGACCGTCATCTCCAAACTGAAGGAAGTTCTCGAAAACTGATTGTAAGTTTTGGACCGAGATTTTCTCCCGGCCCTTTTTACTTATTCGCAGGCCTCGAACTGACTGTCGTAGAGCTGCCTGTAGAATCCGTTGAAGTCAAGCAGTTCCTCGTGGGTTCCCATCTCCACGATGTTTCCGTCGCGGAGGACTATGATCAGATCGGCACCGACGATCGTGGAGAGACGATGTGCGATGACGAAGGAGGTCCTGTCCTTCATCAGGTGGTCCATTGCCTCCTGAATGAGCTTCTCGGTCCTGGTGTCGACGGAACTCGTCGCCTCGTCGAGGATAAGAACGGGAGAGTCCCTTACGAGGGCGCGTGCGATGTTGATCTGCTGCTTCTGTCCGGAGGAAAGGGTAAGTTTGCCTCCGATGACGGTGTCGTATCCGTTGGGAAGGGTGTCGATGAAACGGTCGATTCCGACTGCTTTGCATGCCTTCATGACATCCTCGTCGGAGACGTCCTTCCTGTTGAAACGGATGTTCTCCTTGACGGTTCCCTGCATGATCCAAGAATCCTGAAGGACCATGCAGAAGGTCTCTCTGACCTGGTCCCTCTTGATCTCCTTGAGGTCGGTTCCGTCGAGGGCGATAGTTCCCGAATCAAGGTCATAGAACCTCAGCAGGAGATTGGCGATAGTGGTCTTTCCGGAACCGGTGGGACCTACGATAGCTATCTTCTGTCCGGGCTTCACAGTGAGGTCGAGGTCATGAACGATCTCCTTGCCTGGCACATATGAGAAGTGGACGTGGTCGAAGACGATTTCTCCCTTTACGCTGTCGTCGACTGACTTCTTCTCGCTCTCGTCGTCGATCTCCGCGGTGTCAAGGAACTCGAAGATCCTTTCCGCCGAAGCGACCATGTTCTGCATGTTAGAGAGTGCGTTGGGAAGACGCTCGAGGGGCTGTGCGATCTCCCTGACGTAGACGATGAATGCCACGATGACTCCGTAGCTGATGCTTCCGTCGATGATGAACATGGCACCGACGACGCAGACGAGGAGGTAGCTCAGGTTGTTGATGAATCCCATCAGGGAAGGCATCAGGTCGGTGATGAAGGTGGCACGGAGAGAGCTCCTGTAGAGTTCCTTGTTGACCTTCCTGAACCTGTCGCGGGTCTGCCCCCTCGCGTTGTAGGAGTTGATGATGTCGATACCGTTGTAGGACTCCTCGACGATGGTGTTGATGGTTCCGGTGTCCCTTGCCTGCATCTTGAAGTATTTCTGGGATTTCCTCACGATGAGGGACATGCATCCCAATCCGCAGAGGATGGGGAGCATAGCAACGATGGTCATCCTCCAATCGGTGATGAGCATCATGACGGTAGCTCCGACAATCATGACGACGCTGGTGGCGAACATCTCGAGACTGTCAGCAGAGTTGCAGCGGATGACATCGGAATCGTTGGTGAACCTGCTCATGACATCTCCGATCTTCATGCGGTCGAGGATGTTCAGAGGGATCCTCTTGATCTTCGAGGAGAGGTCCTTCCTCACTATGTTCGCGTTTAGCTCGGATGCGGTGGGGGTGAAGTATCTCGTGATGGCCTTGAACACCGCTGCTACGACATAGATCCCGAACACAATCAGCAATGCATCGGTGACCGCACCCATGTCGATACTGCCTAGCGATATGCCATCTGCCAAGATATCGGACGCACGTCCCAGATACTGTGGTGCGATCAGGATGAGAACGGAATAGATGAGTGAAGTGACGACTCCGAGAACAACACGGTAACGGTACTTTCCGATGTAGTCGAACAACCTGCGGATGGTGCCCCAGAAGTTGGTAGCTTTGGAAACATCGTTCCAGCGGACGGGAGGACTCATATGGTTCCCTCCGCCATCTGCGAGGATGCTATTTCCCTATAGACCGGACAGGTCTCCAGGAGGTCGTAGTGTTTTCCCAATCCGGCTACCTTTCCTTCATCGAGAACAAGAATGAGGTCCGCATCGACGATGGTGCTGATCCTCTGTGCGACGATAATCTTGGTTGAATGTTCGGCCTTCTTCTTCAATGCCTCGCGAAGATCCCTGTCGGTCTTCATGTCGAGTGCGGAGAAGGTGTCGTCGAGGATGTAGAACTCCGGGTCGCGGCAGATGGCCCTCGCAATGGACAGCCTCTGCTTCTGTCCGCCGGAGAGGTTCTTTCCGAGCTGTTCTGTGTCGGCGTCGAGACCTCCCTTTGCTTTGACGAACTCCTCGGACTGCGCGATACGGAGTGCCTCCCAAACATCCTCGTCGGTGCGTTTGTCGGAGCCTTCTCCGAAGT
>JAKSHV010000083.1 GCA_024399225.1 archaeon
CGGTGGCTCTAACGTTATGAGGGAACGGAGTAGAGGTAACAGTTATCCTATCTCCTCGGACACCGATGCTTGTTGGTAGAAATATGGGGAAGAGGTTTAGGTGTCGGATCGCTCCGACACCAATGATCAGTGTTTCCTATGGAATGCCAAAGCCATGATGGCAAGCATTGCGACTATGGCGATGATAGCAGGTGACAGGGTCCCGAGGTCCCTGCCTCCGAGATCGCCGCTGAGAACACCAGTATCGCTCTTGGTGTAGGTGACGGTCTCACTGACATTGGAATATGCCTTTCCCGAAACTACTTTCTTATCGGGGCTGAGACCTTTGATGGTGGGGCTGGTGACGGAATAGTCCTTTCCGTATGCTACGCTTGTTGTACTAGGTATGGCGACATCGGTTCCACGCTCATCTACGTACCTTACAGTGATGATGAATGTTTCGGGTGTATAGTCAAGATATTTCACCGAATCTTCGTCCGCCCCGGTTACAGATACCCATCCTGCGGGGGCAGTATAACCTCTGATGGTAGGTACATCATAATCTGCAGAGTCCATGAACCTGAGCTGCATAACATAATCCTCATGGATGGATTCTTTGGTGACCTTGTCCCTGTGGACGATTGTCATCTTGAATGTTGCAGGCTGGAAATCCGCCCAGACCTTCTTGTCAATCTGGTCCATGGTTCCGTCGAGATACTCGGGACCTTTGAATCCCTTGATGGGGTCCACCTTGATATGATAGTCGTCCATATAACGGACCGTGTAGGTCTTCTCTTCCTTGGACATGTTGTACTTGTTGATAACCACGGTCAGGGTGCAGTCCTTGCCGGTGTAGGTGACATCTACGGTAACATCTTCAAGACCCATGGTCCCAGTTACAACAGGTTTGTTTGCCCCGTAACCTGTGATCTCGGGACTATTAACGTGGTATTTCGCTCCACTATTGAGTGACTCGACATGGGCATCTGCCACTGCGTCCCCTTTCAAGTTCTTGTAGTTGATCGTAAGGGTGTAGGATTGCTTGGAATATGAGACATTGATGACATCGCACTGAAGTGCCAGGGTTCCTGAAACGGTGCTCTTCGAAGCAACATACCCGGTAATCGAAGGGACTTCGATGGAATAGTCCGAACCGACTGCCACGTTCTTGTTGAATATGTCTCCGATAAGGTCGCCGTGGGAGTCGACGGGCCTTATGGTGACTCCGTCCAGGCGTTTTATCAGAGCGTCGGAGGTCTTATAGAACCAATGCCCCGAGAAGGTGGCATCTGCTGTGATAGGGGTCTTCTCGTCGGAATCCTTGAAGGTGCAACCGGTGAATCCGACGGCGTCGAATGAGCTGATGCCCTCCCCGAACTTCAGATACTTCAGATCCGAACCGTTCCAGGGAGCGTTACCATAGTATGCTGCGGAAGAACCGTCATCCGAATACGCGAACATCGTACCGTCTCCCTTGGTGAGGGTAATATCTTCGATGTGTGCGGCATCCTTGAACGCGGTTGCATTGCAGCTGATGGGCATCACCAGTGTCTTGATACCGTTGCATCCACTGAATGCACCATCGCCGATATCGGTGACGGAATCGGCAATGGTGACGGATGTTACGCTCCATTGATCGATGAAAGCATTCTTTCCGATGTGGGTGACACCGTCCTCGATGATTACAGTGTAGAACACTTCGTTCTTCCAGGGTGCTTTCACATACTGGTTGTAATCATACATCGCACCGGTTCCCGAGATGGTGAGGGTGCGGTTGCTTATGTTGTAGTCGACATTGTCTCCGCAGTCTCCGGCATCGGAACCGTCCGATACAACGGTGACGCAGACCAATGCGGCTATTGTCAGTGCGCCGAAAATCAGCGCCGAACGCATGGCTGACATACCAATCCATTTCATTCAAGGTTTAAAATGATTGTTTTAACAAAGGTTATGTTTGCCGCCGAACCACACATATTAAACGTAGTATCCATTCCCAGATTCCATTAACATGACTTCCGAAGACCGTGAATACAGGAACCGCAGGAGCGACGACGGACAGAGATCCGGAGGACGCTCCGGCGACAGACCCCGCGACAGCAGGGGATACCGCCCCCGCGACGACCGCAGACCCAGAGATGGAAACAGGTCTGAAGGAAGAGGTTACGGTGACCGCTCAAGGGGTGGAGACCGTCGGTCCGGTGGCGACAGACCCCGTGACGGATACAGGTCCCGCGACGGCGGGAGGACCGACAGGAGAGGTCCCAGGGATGACAGGGGACACAGGGACGACCGCAGGTCCGGCGGATACCGTGACAGACCGAGGGATGACAGGAGGGAGCACCGTGAGGAACACGAGGAGAGACCCAAGTTATCCATTCCCGAGGACATCACCGCAATTCTCCACAAGGGAGTCGACTGCGAGGTCAACGGAAGGACCGACCTTGCATTGATCCTCTATCTCCATGGAGCTTCCAAGCTCAACGGAGGTTGCGAGAACAATCTTCTCCGTATGCTCAAGGCCGCAGGTAAGGATCAGTTCTCCACCATCAGGGGAAGGATGGTCAAGGACTGCCCCGCAGAGATCATCCCCGTTTTCGATTATCTTTGTTCCACCATCGATGCCGAATACGATGTATCGGGAATCACCGAGGCAGCAGAGAAGGGAAACATCAATGCCATCCACTGCCTCATCCGCATGGGTTCCGTCGAGAAGGACAGCGAGCTCATCGATTCCTATGCCAAAGGGCTCTACAGCATGCCCGATGTCGTCACCAAGGGACTCGAGATCCTTTCCAGGAAGAAGGACTCCGCCAAGGCGAGGAAGTACCTGGACGATTACAACGACTATCTCACACTCAGAAAATCCATCCCCATAGTGTTCCAGAGGAGCATGAAGGGAGAATCCCACGCAAAGAAGGAGCTCAACAGGCTTGCCGGACGCTACCCCGAGGCTAAGTTCCTCGAGGGATATGTAGCAGCATACAACGAGGGAACCGGTGACGAGTACCTTAAGAAAGGCATGGCGAACAACATGCCTGCGATCCTCGTAAACCTTCAGAACATCAAGGTCACCGACCCTATATTCCACAAGTATCTCAAGGCGAAGAAGCTCCAGTCCAAGGGCGAACAGTGGATCCCCCTGATGGTCGAGGCCGTCAACGGCGGTTCCGACGAGGCCATGGACGAGCTCTATGATGTGAGGAACACCTGGGAGGTCAGGAGGATGCTCCAGTCCTACTACCTCGCCAAGGGAGACATCGAGAACCTCGCCCTCGGTTATGACGGAAAGGATTCCACCTTCCTTGACAAGTACTGCAACGGCGAGGCTGCCAAGATCATCGAGGTCGGAAAGATCATCGGCGGAAACAGGGAGATCGATTGGCTCAGCAAATCCTACAAGAACGGCTGCACCGAGTGCAGGGACGAGCTCATCAGGATCGCCGACGACAAGTTCCGCTACGGCAAACCTCTGCTCTATGCACTCCACGACACCGGTGCCGACAAGAAGGCGGCCGATGTTTACTTCGACATGGAAAGGGTCGGAGATCCCTCTCTGCCTTCCGTGAAGTGGCTGGCCAAGGTCTGCCGCGAAGAAGAGGCGAAGGAATATGTACGTTCCAAGTTCGAGGCAATCAACGACCTCGAGACCTTCGAGTACATCTTCGAGGAGGACGGCTACGTTCCCAGGAAGCAGTTCCAGGCCGAGAAGAAAAGGAACTCCAAACGTTACTGAAACCAATTCAGAAGGGGTCACGCCCCCTTCTGTCTCTTTTGATATTATCTGCCCTCCGGGTAATCCATAAATCACACTAACCTAATCCACTCCCAATGAATCCGTTCCATCTATCGGGAAAATCCGCAGAGGATGTCGCAGTCGATAACTGCGGTTTCATCAGACGGAACGGCAGGATGGTCCGCTTGAAGGACCGGTTCGAACCGTACCTCGGAATAATGGCCGGTGCGATGCTCTTCATCAGCGGAGCATACCAGTTCTTCAACAACCATTCATATGATTTCTTCAGCCCCAATGCGACACTTCTGATGCGTCTCATCCCCATCATCGCGGGAATCGTCATCATGTCCATGGGAAGGCGCCCCCTGATCATCGCCATCGGAGTCTATTCAACCGCCGTGGGTCTTCAGAGGCTGGTCAACGCCGTGTCGATCCTGTCGAGCAAACAAACCATGATGGCAGGGTACAACACGTCGGTATTGACGATCCTCGGCACCTTCACCCTGATCCTAGCCATCAACTGTCTCTACAGCGGACACCGTTTCTACCGTAACGATCCCCGCAGGTCGCTAGGTCTGAAGGCGACCGGATTCTTCTTCTCCGCCGAGTACACCCTTCTGCTGTACCGCGAGACCATCTACGGCACCAACTATCAGGAATTCATCTTCGACAACTCGGATATCTTCATCTACCTCATCCAGTTCGTCATCCTCCTGTTCCTGCTGGAAACCCCCGCGTTCCGCAAGAGGGAACGCATGGAGAGGAGCACGCGTGACCTCGACATCGCACGCACCGCACACACCTTCGACGAGGATGTCGGTATCGGACAGAAGCAGGCGATGATTTTGTCGGTGATGTTCAGCGACCGTTCCGCATGGACTCCTGTTTCGGAGGGGCCCGTGGAATCCGAATACAGGTTCCGTGTCCGTAACAGCTACAGCCGTACATCCGTCATCCTGCAGAAGTGGCGGGATTCAGACTACATTTACATGACAGTCAGCGATTATGCCGAGGAGAGCATCCTGCTTGCTCAGCGTTTCACATTCTGTTCCGCAGGTTTCATCGAAGAGAACGGGGTCAACATTCTGGCACTTTGTTCTCCCGACGGTTCCGTCCTCAGACTGAAGATACGCGACGCCTCCGACGAGTGCATCCCCGAGGAGAAACTGGAGGTGCTGAACTGTCACTACTGAAGCACATCGACAAGGTCGTTGCCGCGACCATGATCATATGTGCCATCGCCAAGATAGTCTTCATCATCAACGGCAAGCTGTTGGGTGCCAAGGCGGTCTGCAGTTACGCCGGTGCCTGCGTTCTGCTTGTCGGTGCCGCCGTGGTCCTTCTGCGCCGCAACAACGACCTCCACAACTCCGCAGTGCATCTGGGATATGCGATATTCCTGTCATTGATCTGCGACTGTTTCTTCGCCATCTATGTGATGATATTCGACCTTTCCATCGTGAAGGTATTCGTCGCACTGTACATGCTGTTCTGCACCTATCTCCTGGATAGGGGATTCAAGTACAACACCCACAGGATCACCGTTCTGATTGCGGTCTACTGCGGTATCACGATATTCTCCTACTATCTGATCTATGTCAACAACATCCCTCTGGCGATCATCCTCGAGGAGATCCCGATGGGTCCGTACATCCTGGTGATGTTGGGAGCCTATGCGGTCATGCTAAACAGCAAGTATCTTGTGATACAGTCGCCCTCCACGAGGATCAGATACAATGCAGAGAAGATGCTACCCTCGCTCATCACGATGCCCGGTACCGCCATCGGCCGTTGCGACGTACCTGTGTTCTCAGGTGACGGTTCCGGAGAATGGGTACCTTCCTGCAACCCCGTCGTGGAGAGGGAGGCTCGTATCCGCATCAGACGTTCCAGGAACCAGTGCATCCGTGTGATCAGGATGAATG
>JAKSHV010000084.1 GCA_024399225.1 archaeon
CATGCACGAAAAGACCCAGGACATCAAAGGCGTGCACATCGTCGGCCCCGAGGATCCCGACAAACGTTCCTCTCTGATGAGCTTCAACATCGACGGTCTCGGAGCCCATGATGTGGCGATGATGCTCGATTCCATCGATGGAATCATGGTCCGTTCCGGTATGCATTGTGCCCATCCGTTCTTCGTCTCCAGGGAGACAGAGGGAAGTGTCAGGGCATCCGTCTATCTTTATAACAACAGACAGGACATAGACAGGTTCGCCGTTGCTCTGAGGAAGATCGCTGAGACATTCGGGAACTGATCTCGGTTCGGTCTCAGAGTGACCCCCAGATTTCCTGGTAACGGTAATCGGTACCGTTCTTCTCGACCAAGTGACGCATTATGTCGTAACCTTCCTCGAATCTGTATCCGGTAAGGTCCCAGTTGCGGTCCCGGTCGTTGAAACCGGAACCATAGAACAATCTCACACCCTCGCGAAGGCTGATCTCATACTTCTCGCAATAGTGCATAATGCAGTACACACGCAGTATTGTGGGCGTCAAATCGTGGAAGTAGATCGGCTTGCTTCCGGCCTCGACGTCGGCAATAAGTTTCAGACAGTCGTCAGAAGACATGTAACGGATCAACGCCTCATCTCTGGAGATGCCATCGGTTGAAGCCAATTCTTCGATGTGGTCTGCTACCGCCTGCGGGGGACATGGTTTAACCATATGTTTTTCAACCCCTTCCCATGATAAAATTGCCATAATTCTTTCCCATACTGGTATTTTGATAAGGGTGTGTGCTATTAAAACGAACTCGGGTTTACAAGATTGTGGCTTTTTCATACTGAAGGGGGTTAGCTTCAACATATTGTTTTGCCGTTTCGAGCATCTGGTCCAGAGTCATGCCTTTGTACAGGTCATCCCTGGATACTGTGAAACCGGTGCCTGTGGCCTTAATGAGTGAGATGAAACGTTCCGTTTCGGCTGTGCCGAAGTTTTCGTTCAAGCAATTGATACATTTTGTCATCAGGTCCTTGTTTGTTTCCATCGTTTCACCTCATCTATTGGAATCTATTGGTTTCCGTATAGATAAATCGTACACGTTAAACGTGTTCAAATCTAATCTTCGGAAACAATCCCTACGCCCTTCTTTTCAGAATGTGTCAACAATTCTACTGTGGATCCATACGAGATAACCATGTCCCTCGCAGGCTGTTTGAGATATGATTCGTACGTCCTGCCGTTGCCGTCTTCGAGGATGACTCTGTATCCCGACACCCTCAGTGAGAAAGATGGATCGGGGAGAAAGGTCTCCCCGTGCAGATATATCACATCGGCATCGCTTTCAAGATATGAGTCGATGAGTGCCGCATCCCTGTCTGCGATCTCCTGGTAGCAACCGTCCATCTCATGCTCATAATGGTCTGATATGGGCGCCACGACGGATCCCATGAGGATCACGCCGCAGACCATGAGGACGCACCTCGATACAGTGAACTCCATCATGCTACCCCTACCTGTACGCCATATGTACCAGACACATCGTTGCATGACAGACGGACCTCGCATGGTCCGCTCAGAACGATCCTCTCTCCGAGGAATCTGATCGAAGGATGATCCGTGTACACGGTCTTAACCACGCCTTCGTTGTTGTAGATACATACCGAATACGCATCCGTACCTTCTCCTCCGACGGAGATCTCGAATCCTGCGGGAATGGTCAGAGAGACGTTCTCGGAACTTCCCGCACCGCCGTAATAAGTCCTGCCTGCGGCAGATAGAAGAATGCCGACCTGAGCGTCGGTCTCGCTTTCAAGTGTTTTTTCCTCGAACCCTGCAGCCATCCCGGAGAGGGATGGGATGCAGAGTGCGATGAGGATGAAGGCCAGAGTAAGCCTCATCGGGAAGCCCATCGCACCCTTTCTATCCATTCACCTCACCACGGGGATCCTGCGGGTGTTGTCCTCGCCGTAGTCGCCTGCGGAGACGCTGACGGAGATGTATCCGATTCCGGGGGTGTTCTTGGTCACATTGAAGGAGCTGAAGGTCGCCACGCCGTTGTCATCGGTAGTCGCGAAGACGGAGGTGGATTTGCTGCTGTATTTCACTCCGCATCCGGAAAGGACGACGGTGGCACCTTTGATGACATCTCCGTCGGAGTCGGTGACGGTGATCTTGAGGTTGTTGACGCTCTGGGTGTCGGACTTCATCTCGATCTGGTTGAGTGACGAGGATACGTCTCCGATGGTCTCGGGGGTGTCGATGTTGCCCATCCATCCGACCAGCAGGCCGCATCCGAGGGTGGCCACGACGACGATGATCATAAGTTCCATGGGAAGGCCTTCGATGCCTCCTTTCCTGTTCAGTTTCCTGATTGATTTCCTTGCGTTGTGTGCTTTCATGTTGCTCACGAAACACTAGACTCGGGACGGGGGTATAAAAGGGACAGAGTACAGTTAGCTAGTTAGCACCCCGGAGTGGTTTTGGTACGTGTTTACTGATGTTTAATGCCGAAAACCGGGGGAGATATCATGTTGGAATCTCTGTGATTTGCTGACCTGCAGCCAGATACTTCGTTGATAACGTTTATCAAGGGAGTTTTTCCAGAAAGTACAACGTTTTTCAAGGGAGTTCAATTAATTCTTCCTCAAGCATACATTCGATGAAAGAATGGTATTGGTACAAATTGTAGATTTCTGCAAAAAGTACCCGGTACAAATTGTCAAAATCTACAAATAGTACCAATTTGATGAATAACTATGCTGAAAAGAAAGATGTATGACACCCTTCTTGAATGGAAGGCACGTAAGCACAAGTGCCTCCTGCTCACCGGACAGAGGCAGGTAGGGAAGACATACCTTGTAGAAGCATTCGCAGATGCGGAATACAAGAACCATATCACGATTAATTTCAGCGATTCCCCACAGCTCGAGTCTATATTCGAGGGGGACATCACCGCCGAAGAGATACTCCGCAGACTTACCCTCCATTTCGGATCCGATTCCATCGTCGAAGGTGAGACTCTTCTGTTCTTGGATGAGATCCAGGATGGCAAACGTGCCTTTGCGGCATTGAAGCAACTGTCCATTTACGGAAAGATCGACGTCATAGCATCCGGATCCCTTCTTGGGGTCAGGATCCCTCAGATGAACGGCAAAGGAAAGTCCGAAACCGACAGTATCGAGGCTTTGATGCCTATGGGTTACGAAGAACCCGTGGTCATGTACCCTATGGATTTCGAGGAATATCTCTGGGCACGCGGGATTTCGGACGATATTATATCTGGCGTCAGAGCCTGTATACATGAAAAGCAATCCATTGACTCAGCTACTTATGAAAGGCTCACTTCGTTGTACAGGGAGTTTCTGATCGTCGGAGGCATGCCCGAGGCCGTCAGGGAATATGTGGAGACAAGGGATTTCAGGCCCGTCAGCAGAGTTCAGGCAGAACTCGTGTCTTCCTGCATACGTGACATCAACAGATACAACAGCGGCAATGACCGCATCCGCACCGCGGAATGTTTCGAATCGATCCCGTATCAGCTTGCCGACACCAACCGCAAGTTCATGTACTCGCGCATCGCCGGGGAATCGGGACGCAGGTCCTCCGACAAGTACATGGAGAATCTCTTATGGATCAAAGGTGCCGGATATGGTAATTTCTGCTACGGTGTAACCCAGCCTGCCCTACCTATCGGAAAAAACGTGAAGAGAGATCTGTTCAAGGTGTACCTGTCCGATACCGGGCTCCTGCTCCAGATGTACGGAGACAAGGCACGGCTTGCAGCCTACAACGGTGACCATTCCTACAACTTCGGGGCCGTAGCGGAGAACGCGGTGGCGAACAACCTCGTGAAGAACGGACTCAAACTGTTCTATTACGTGAACAAGAAGGGCGAGGGTAAGATGGAGTTGGATTTTCTGACGGAGTTCTGGAGCGGTATCGCTGCCATAGAGGTCAAATCCGGTGCCGCCCGTATGGCACGTTCGCTCTCCAAAGTGAATGATTATTTCCCTGTGAAGAGAAGGATAATGTTTGAAGAGAGCAACATCAGGGTGGATGAAGAAGGTATAGAGCATTACCCTCTGTTCGCATCTGCGTTCATCAAGGACATGGACGAGGAACACGAAGGGCCCACGTTCAGTTATTGAATACAGTCCCCAGCCGTTACCCCTATCACAGGAACATGGTCATGTAAATGGGGACATAGGTTATGCCGTTCTCATATCCGAGATCGTTGCTGTGGATCACATAGCAGTTCCCGATGATTGATCCATACTTCTTCCTGAACTCGTCGAGTGATTTGTGGCTCCTGTAACTTGCGGATTTGACCTCTATGGGGTGTACCTTGTTGTTCCTTGACAGGAGGAAGTCGATCTCGTAGTTCTTTCCATCCTTCTCGAACCTATTGAAGATCAGTCTGTGTCCCGAAGCCCTCAGCTGCTGTGCGACCGAGTTCTCGAAGAACATGCCCTTGTTAATCGATAGTCTGTTCAGGATCAGTTCTCTATAGATCTCCGACTCCACAGCGTTCTCAGAAGCAAGGGCCATGGTGACCAGCAGTCCTGTGTCCAGAAGGTAACATTTCATGACCTCGTCGTCGAGGGAGAGTTTCAGGGCGGGGGACGGATCGGTGCAGTCGATGCTGCTGTTGACTAGCATGGCATCGGTGAGGGCCTCGACCGCACGCAGGTAGTCTCTAGTGCGGGAACCTTTCCTGATTTTGCCGGGAGAGAAGAGTTTGTTCTGCATCGCAAGCATCGAAGGTATGCTATCGAAGACTCTTTTGACATTCCTGCCCGTGAGCACCTTCAGTTCTGTCATGTCCTTGTTGTAACGTTTCAAAATCTCTCTTTTGGCTTTCTCTGCCGATTCGATATCCTTATTTCCACTGTACGCGGCGACTGCTTCGGGCATTCCTCCGACGACAATGTACTCTCTGAACATCTGGAGGAATTTTGAGTGGAACGCATCCCCGAGCGGTTCCTTCCTGTCGAAGGCGGCTCTAAGAAAAGGAATAGACATCCTGTCCCCTTTCGCCCACAGGAATTCCTCGAAATCCATAGGGTACATCAATAGACATCTTTCCTCGGAGGGGACCATCGTATTGCTTTTCTTTGTGACAAGGTCTACCATAGTACCTGTTTCAATGTAATCGAAACGACTGTCCTTAACGAGGTATTTGATCATCTCGCGTGCCCTGATGCATTTCTCGACACCGTCGAACACTATCGCACCGTCACGTGGTTTCAAGATGGTACCTTCGGATACCTGCAGTTTCATCAGGAATCCGTCGATATCGTTACCGAGACCCTCTTCGAACAACTTCTTCGTGGATCTGGATACTGAGCTGAAGTCAATGAAGATCCGGGAAGCATACTCTTTGTCCACGAACTGCTTTGCTACGGTGCTCTTTCCGACACCATGGGCACCTTCGATAAGCAACGCGGTTGTACCATTGCTCTTCTGCTTCCAATCAAGCATTTCGGAATAGATCTTCCTTTCAAAAACGACATCATCCATTGCTGTTTGTAAGTAAGTGTCTGGGATATTAAAATAATACACCAAATGAAGTTAGAAAATCCTCTGAAAATACACCAAATGAAGTTAGAAAATCCTCTGAAAATACACCAAATGAAGTTAGAA
>JAKSHV010000085.1 GCA_024399225.1 archaeon
AAAGAACTCGGAATCAGCCAGCAGGCCATCGTGAAGAACCTGAACCTGATGGAGAAGGAAGGCATCGTCGTCAGCTACCGCGAGAGCAGTGACAGAGGACCCGAAAGGATCTTCTACAAACCGAGTTCGGAATTCACCATCACCATCGACATGAGAAACAACATGTTCGAAGTGAGGATGATTCCCGCCGGAGAAGACGACAGAGCCCGCAAAGAAAAGACAATCGAAGAGACCAAAACATTGGAGGAACGCAAACTGGAGGAGGTCCGTGCAAGGATTTCACAGATCGACAGACAGATTGCGGAGTTCGACCGCCGCAGGTCCGAGATGGTTAGGGAACGTAACAACCTGATCAATGAGTTCCTGCATCTAGCCGACCTCGACAACCTCGACTACGACCACAGAGGACTCCTCTATGACATGCTGAACAAACCCAACTGGAATGCCGAAGACATCTCCAAGAAGATGGGGTTCAACGAGAACATGGTCTCCAGAATGATAGACGACATCCTGCAGTTCTGCAGGGAAATGGAAAGGTGATAATATGGCTGCAAACGACAGAGCGATCAAAGTAGCGGAGCTGAAACCCGGAGAGGCGGGAAAAGGAATCGCAAGACTTGATCCCGAACTGATGGCCGTACTCGGCATCAAGATCGGAGATATCGCACTTGTCACAGGAAACAAGAAGACCGCAGTGAAGGTACTTGCTGGTCCTCTAGAGGATTCGAACAGAGGAATCATCCGCCTTGACGGATCCACCAGGCGTAACGCCGGAATATCCATCGATGAAAGGGTTGATGTTAAAAAAGCCGAGACCAAGGAGGCAGAGAAGATCACATTCTCTCCCACCGAGGAACTCAGACTTCAGGGAGGGGAGGATTTCCTCGTCCAAGCACTCGAAGGACGTGCATTCGCAAAAGGCGACGTACTCTCCCTGAACATCATGGGCAACAAGCTCGACCTTGTGGTCACATCCTTCTCACCCACGGCAGAAGCCGCAATTATGACCTCCACCACAAAGGTGAAAATCAACGACAAACCGGTCTCCAAAGAGAACATGGATGTCCCCAAAGTGTCCTATGATGATGTCGGAGGTCTCGGAGATGTCATCGGCCAGATCAGAGAAATGGTGGAACTCCCCCTCAAACATCCCGAACTGTTCAAGAGATTGGGCATCGAGGCACCCAAGGGTGTGCTGCTCCACGGACCACCGGGAACTGGAAAAACCATGCTCGCAAAAGCTGTTGCCGGTGAGACCAGCAGCAACTTCGTATCCATCGGCGGACCCGAGATCATGAGCAAATTCTACGGAGAATCCGAAGGAAAGCTCAGGGAGATCTTCAAGGATGCCGAGGAGAACTCCCCTAGCATCATCTTCATCGACGAGATCGACTCCATCGCGCCCAAGAGGAACGATGTGCAGGGTGAGGAGGAGAGGCGTATCGTGGCCCAGCTCCTATCCCTGATGGATGGTCTGAACTCCAGAGGAAAAGTGGTCGTCATCGGAGCCACCAACAGGCCAAACTCCATCGATGAGGCACTAAGGAGGCCGGGAAGATTCGACAGGGAAATCGAGATCGGCGTACCTGATAGGAACGGACGTATGGAGATCCTGCAAATCCACACCAGAGGCATGCCGCTGGCAAACGATGTCGATCTGGCACATATCGCGAACAAGACCCACGGATACGTCGGAGCCGATCTTGCCGCACTCTGCAGAGAGGCTGCGATGGCCGCACTAAGACGTGTTCTGCCGGATGTCAACGTGGATGACGAGACAATACCCAGCGAGGTCCTGAACAAGATCTCCGTCGAGATGAATGACTTCCTCAATGCAATGAAAGGACTTCAGCCTTCCACCATGAGGGAAGTCCTCATCGAGAAACCCGATGTAAAATGGGACGATATCGGAGCACTTGCAGATGCCAAGCAGCAGCTCAAAGAAGCTGTTGAATGGCCCCTAAAATACGGAAAGGTGTTCGCACACATGAACGCCAAACCTCCGAAGGGGATCCTGCTCTATGGGCCTCCGGGAACTGGAAAGACCTTGCTCGCAAAGGCGGTAGCCACCGAATCCGAGGCCAATTTCATCTCCGTCAAAGGACCTGAATTCCTCAACAAATGGGTAGGGGAGTCTGAAAAGGCAGTGCGTGAGACCTTCAGGAAAGCCAGACAGGCATCACCCTGCGTCATATTCATGGATGAGATCGATTCCATAGTACCGATCAGAGGAACCGGTGGCGACAGCAACGTGACAGAACGTGTGGTCTCTCAGATGCTCACCGAACTTGACGGTCTCGAACCTATGAACGATGTTGTCGTCATAGCGGCAACCAACCGTCCCGATATGATCGATCCCGCCCTGCTCAGACCTGGAAGATTCGACAAATCCATCTATGTCGCACCTCCCGACAAGGAATCCAGGGAATCCATCTTCGGAATCCACACCACCGGCAAACCTCTGGATGAAAACGTCGATCTGGCACAACTCGCCGAGAAGACCGAGGGCTGCACCGGAGCAGACATCTCGGCCATCTGCAACGAAGCCGTCATGTCGGCCGTCAGACGCCTGGTGGCAAGCGGAAAGATGCCTACAGAGGAGGAGATCGCTCAGTGCAAGGTAAGTATGGAGGACCTCGTCGGAGCAATCGACAAGTTCGGTCCGGCTTCCAAAGACAAAATCCGCGAATACGGCGAAACGAGCATCTACAAACACTGATGGTCTCGGGCCCGAAAGGGCCCAACCACAATTATATACCTACTTTTCCATCATTATTGCATGTCCAGAGAGGATATGATTAACACTACCCGCGCCATATTAGCCAGGGCTGGATTCGACGTATCCTCGGCGATATCCATAAGGAGCATCTGTTTCGATATCGTGGGCAGAAGGGACAAGACGCTTCTGATTATCAAAGTCCTTTCCAACGTCGACGCGTTCTCTAGAGAGAATTCCGACGAAATGAAAATCATGGCGGAAGCACTTGATGCGAGTCCGCTCCTCATCGGAGAGACCTCCAGTTCCGGCCCGCTGGAAAAGGGAATCGTTTACAGTCGTTTCAAGATCCCCATTGTTTCCAACGAGACGCTCGCAGAACATCTGCTTGAGGAGGTCCCCCCATTCATTTTTGCCGCACCCGGTGGACTGTATGTGAAAATCGACAGCGACATACTGAAGCAGCTCCGCGAAGAACGCGGAATCAGCCTCGGTACACTGGCGGAGACCGCAGGCGTCTCCAGACGCACCATTCAGATGTACGAGACCGGAATGGGTGCGATGATCGATGCAGCACTCAGGCTGGAAGAGTTCCTAGATACTCCAATCGTACAGCCTCTCGATCCTTTCGAATACAAAAAAGAGGACATAGCCAGCAAACATGAAATCATCCTTGGCGGTAGCACCGGGTCGCAGAGGCTCGACCGCCTTCTCAACATTGGTTTCGCGGTCACCCCCATTCTCCGCGGACCGTTCGAGGCCATTTCCAAAGACTCGGACACGATTCTCCTCACCGGACTAGATTCGGACCAGTCCAAGATAATCCAGAAAGCGCTTATCGCTGCAGAGCTATCCAATCTGTCCGATAGGCATTCGGTCATGATTGTCCAGAAGAAACAGAGTTCTGACAACATCGGAACCACTGCCTTGATCACCGATGAGGAACTGAAGAAAATTGATGACAAGAGCGTCCTGACGGACATCGTCCTTTCAAGGAGCACGAAGAGATGATTAGCATCCAGGTCGGCTCCTGCAAAGTGGATATTCTGCCGGTTGTCAACGGACTTGTATCCGAAGCCGAGAAGGTCAAAGAGGTGTTCGGAAAATACGAAGCCTATGCGGCATCCCTCGGCATCGAAGGTCTCGAGGCTCTAAAGAAAAGGGAAGAAATCGGCCTGGATGACATCGAGGTCAGCGAACTGGATATCGTTTATTCCGAGAAGATGGCCTATTTCGGAGAAGTTCAGGCACCATCACCCGCATTCTGCGAGATAGTCGACCTGTGTTCCGAATCAAACACCAATGTCATACCCCTTGACATGAACGATTTTGATTATGACGAGGCCTATATGAAATGTGTCAGTGCCATCGAATTCACTTCGGCACACCGTCTCGCCAAAAAGGGATACAAGAAAAAGATGGACCTCTCCTCTCCCGAAGCACTCGCTATAGAGTGGGATGCACACGTTTCCAAATCCAAAGGATTCTCCAAGTTAAACAGGATGCGTGAGGAGCATATCGCAAAAGAGATCAGGGACATCGCGAAATATCGCTCCACTCTTCTCTGCGTCATCGAAGTCGAACGCTGTGAAGCCATCCGCAACCTTCTGGAGAAAGGTTCAAATGAGTGACCATTGTCCGAACTGCCACTACTGGTACTGTCAGGGGGCTAAATTCTGCAGAGACTGCGGAAGAAACGTGGAACGTATGTCAGCCCCTAAGGCAGAGAGACCGATTCTCCGCACCCTTGTACACACTTCGGTCATCCTCGTATCACTGATCGTATTTCTCAACGAGATGTACTGTCTGATCAATTTCGCGAAAATCAGTGAGGCCTGCCAATCTCTCACATTCAACTGCTCACTCAGCATAGGTCTAGAAGATGTGGTGCTGATCAGATTCAGCGGAATAGCCACTACGATCTTATTCGCCATACTGCTGATTGTAGAAGGTGCCTGTCTGGTATATGCACTGTACCGTTACATCCCGGCCATCAGGAAAGAGATAGCCGACCCTGCGGAACGTGCGGACAGATCCGGACTCTGCGCCGCATCCAGCGGACTTGCAGCAAGTCTGTTCATCGGTGTAGTGTATATCCTGATAACCGCAATCATCGGCGAAATGCCCGATACCGAGTGGATGTCGGCATATTCTAATGATCAGCTTTCATTCATGCTTACTCGTGCAGGAGTTCGTGAAGAACTCATGTTCAGAGTATTCTGGATCGGTGTCCCGATAATGATCGTGACTGCCATTTTCGTCAAGGACAAAAGGTGCTGGCACTACCTCTTCGGCGGATTCGGAATGACCAAGGTTGCGTTTGCATTCATCATCCTGTCTTCCATAATGTTCGGGCTGGCACATGACAGCGGATGGGGCTGGAGCAAGGTTCTGGAGTCTGCAATGGCAGGGATCGTATTCGGATATCTCTATGTCGAATACGGACTTTACGCAGCAATTCTTGCCCATACGGCAAACGATACAATCTCCGCCATAGGGTACATGGGATTCCAAGGATTGGAAGTCATGGTTATGATGCTCCTGCTCTTGGTAGGATTGGTTACAGTTATCTATTGGATCGCAAAACCCAACTGGGATGCAGTAGATCCCCGCAAGATGGAAACACTTCCCGAGAAACTCGAAGGGAGTGTCCTGGACCACTGGGGCCGTCACTGAGCACCTAACAATTCCCTGAGACGTTCCTGAGACGTCACTGCGGAATCGAAGGTCTTCGATTCAATGATGTACCTGTGTTTATAGGAATGAAGCAGAGACAGCACCTTCTTGAAATCGATGGAACCATCTCCGATCGTCATATGGTCATCGCTTTTTCCAAGATTGTCATGAATATGGATGTTGCGAATACGATCTC
>JAKSHV010000086.1 GCA_024399225.1 archaeon
GGGTAATGCAGCGTCTTGCATATCTCGACGATGACAGGAGGCATGTGGAACAGATGACCGAGAGGCTGCTTTCACGAAGCATACCGTCACGAAAGAGGACTGTAAGATACGTTCAGATCTCCGAGATAGGGATGCCTTCGCCCATCACATCAAAAACACCGACTAAGGTCAGAGCAGACAGTACAATTACAGCAAGTTTCAGGAATGTTCCGCGACTAATCGCTTCACTTCCTCCATGTGCGGTGGGGGGAGTCATACATAATCAACTGTTTGTCACCAATATAACGGTTTTTCAGAATCAGCTAAAAAAGTTAGAATTCACCAGGGGCCTGGACGCATTCATAGCATCTTCAGGTTCATCAGCACAGCCTGTTTCCGCCGACCCCGGGAAAATCACCATCAGGGGAAGTTCCGCCAATGCAACCATCACTCTTTTCGTGGACAAGAAGGCCTTCTGCAAAGTGAAAAGGGAAGAGATCGTGGTGCTCGACATCCAGCCCGGAAAGCATGTCCTGTGGGCGAGGTCCGGATTCGAGGGTGCCGAGAAGATGGAGATGGACATCTCCGAAGGTGACCGTCTCTAGATAGTCCACAACGGTATGAGGGGTTATTCCGTCAGAAAGTCTGAAAAGGTTTCCCGAGGTCACCCCCGGTAAACGGTTTGGGCTTGTTTTCAAGCCTTTTTGATCTTCACTAGTGCAACCACTCCGACTATTGCAACGACTGCGATGATTCCGATTATTGCGAACATCAGGGTGTTGTTGCTGTCGCTTCCATTGTCCCCTGCATCGACGTCGATCACCTTCTGGATCGAGTAGATGGAAAGGTGGTCTAGTTCGAAGGATGCATATCCTGCTTCGGAGAAGTCGATGTCCTTGGGCTCGATGAGCTTTCCGTCGGAGACACAGTAGAGCTTGACGCCCTCTGTAGGTCCGCTGTAGGGTACTGTCACCTTGATCTTTCCACCCGCGAAGTTGTCGTGGTTGTCTCCGATGGATATCTCGAACACGGTTGCTCCGGGGCCGGTGATGGCCTCGTAGGCACCGGAGGTGTCCTTACCGAGAGTGATGGCAGCATCGCCGTCCTTGAGGTTCTTGAGCGCAGTGTTGTCAAGCACGATGGAACCGGTGGAGGTATCGATCTTCAGGGTGACGGAGGAATCGGTCTTGGCCGCTTCCTTCATGGTGGTCACGTCGGCAGAGCTGATGGTGCTCTTATCATCGGTTACCTCGGCGACGTAGTTTCCGCCGGTCGAGGTTACCTCGGATGAGGGGATGATGGGGATCTCCTTGGTTTCGGAGCTGCGTATCTCCTCGCAGGCGGTACAGCGTACCACTGCCTTGTAGGAACCAGCTGCCGCACAGGTGGCGGGGATCACATCCTCTTTCGTTTCAACGCCCCATACATGGGGTTTGAGGGGAAGTTCGGTCTGAGGAGTCTTCCAGTCCCTGCATCTGGTGCACTGCTCTCCGTCGGTCAATCCTTTAGAGGTGCAGCTGGATTCGGTTCCGTTGACCTTCACGTAGTCGTGACCCAGTGCCTTGATGACCTCGTCGGTATTCTGTGCCAGGGTATATCCGCAGACAGTACAGAATACCGCAGTACCCTTGATACCGCTCTCGGTGCAGGTAGGTTCCTTCACGATTCCCACGACGGGTTCGCCCGCAGTATGGCCGTCATAGGCCTTGATCATGCCGTATTCGGGGTGCATATGGTAGAGCCATCCTTTCGCATCCCCTACGGAGTCGGTGATGTTTGGGAGAACGGTGTGGATTTTGTCGTTCTGGCAATAAATGGCTTCGTTTCCATGGGAATATCCCAATACGCGAAGTCCGGTTCCGAACTTAACGCTGACAAGGTTGTAGCAGTTGTAGACGGCCATGTTGTCGATCTTCTTGATATTATCACCGAAGGTGATGCTCTTGAGTTCATCGACCTCTTCGATGACCGCACTGTTGTTGCGGAGCAGATCCTGGTCCTTGAAGATTTCCAGCTTATCCATGTTCTCCACTGCGGCACCTATGCGGTGGACCTGGTACTCGACCTCGCCGATGGTGACGGTGCCGATGTCGAGGCTTTCGTCATTGCCGTAGTATCTGAGAAGCTGGCAGATGCCGCTTTTGACGTTGTAGGTTGCAGCGAATTTTCCGTCATCGGTGGTTCCCAGGCCTACGGAGCTGTCGCGCACGAAGTGTTTGTCGATGTATCCTCCGAGACCGAGGCCGTACTGTATGGGGCTCAGGGAGTAGTTGGTGATGTCGCTGAGGACATTGCAGCTGTAGAACACATCATCTCCGATCGACCAGACATATGTGCCTACGGTGAGATGTTGGAGTTTGGAACAGTTGTAGAACAATTTGTCCTGCAGGCACGGTACAAGGTTTCCGATAGCAGCTCTTTCGAGTTCGGTGCAGTTCATGAAGGCGGCCATTCCGAGATCCTCGACGGAATTGGGGATATTGACCGTAATGAGGCCGGAATCCTCGAATGCACGGCCTTTGATAGTGACAAGGGAATCGGGAAGTTCGATCTCGGTGAGTGCTGTGCAGAAATGGAATGCGTAGCTTCTGATCTCTACTAAGGTATCGGGAAGGGATACAGTTGTAAGTCTGGAACACTTTTCGAACGAATACTCTCCGAGTACGGTGATGCCGTTTCCGACGGAGACTGCGGTTATATCGGTTCCCCAGGGTGCGGGATCCTTTTCAGTGAAGTCCGGTATGGCTCCGGTTCCCGTGATGATCAGGGTGCCGGAAAGTGAATCATATTCCCAATAGCAGTTCGATGTTCCGATCTGCTCGGGTTCCGCACTTGACGAATCCGAAGTATTGAATGCAAAAAGCATGAGGAGTGCAGCGATGAACACGAGTATCGCGGCACAGAGCGTTCCCTTCGACATTCTGAAGGTGCCGGAGGATCCTTTTGATAAGGAGCTGTACATGAATTGGGATTCGCAACCTGAGCATATAATGATTGTGACAGACCCTACTGTGGTCGATAATTAATTCATAAGCTTATCCGCTAGTCTAACAATGCCCTCAGAGTCAAAATTACAAGCTGGTTGAGAAAAAACGTACATCAGGTCGACAAGGGCCCTAAAAATAATTATCGACCAAAGTATTCGCAACTCTCACAATCAAATATTGCCGATGATCTGATCATCGCATACAGCCGCAATGGCTGCCGCAAGGACCTGGTCGTTCTCTCTCTATATTAAAAACCTGTATCTTTGAGATCTTTAACGGGATGATCAGTTTTGTATAATTTCTCAACAGAATACAGGAACCCATACGTTCACCGGCTTCGATTCTGTCAATTCCAAGATCCTCTAGGGAAAATCAAATAGAGTCATGTTCAGAAATGAGGGGACCTGACTCCGGGCTTCTGCTGCCCTGCAATTCTACTGGTGGCTTAGAACAGCTCAATCTGTGATGAGTATTGATCACTCTATATGGGATGTTCTCCCGAACAGCTCATAGGTTCCATAATCCAAATATATTATTCCTTATGTTTAGGTACTCCTAAAATTTAAATAAATTTAGGCATTACTAAATTTACCAAAAAGCAAAGGGAAGAGAAATGAATAGCAAAATTGTCCTGACAGCAGGAGTGATCGCAGTGATCGTCATTGCGGCAGCTTTTGTGGCATTGACCAACAAAGATGAAAATGATCCGGAAACAGAAATAGTCGTCAGTGTAACCGCGGATTCCACCGGCGTATTCTCTATGACGGAATCCTGTATTTCGGAAGCACTGGAAAAAAACGAAAACAATCCTGACGCCAAACTGTTGAAGATAGATGTCGGCGGCCATAATGACAAAATCACCATCAATATCCCCGCAGATGTTTTGACGAATCTCTCCGGTACCAAACTGCCGGTTCTGATCGATACGGAAATAGGTGGAGTGGAGCTTCCCAATTCCATCTTGGCAGGTCTTACAACAGATTTTACTGTTTCATTCGAAAACGAGAAAATGGATGCGTATCCGAACGTGTTCAAGGAAACATTTGAAGGCTACAGGATAATGTCCGTATCCGCAACCGCCGCTTCGGATCTGAAAGAACTGGCAGACAAGGTCGTTTACAGGCTGCCATACACGATGGATGGATACAGTAAGGACAACGTATACAGTTCATCCGCTTACTTCCTGGAAGATGATAGATCCGTTACCGGCATCGATTCCAAATTCATCGGTCAGAAAGTGTGTGTCGAGACCGACAGGGTGGCGAAGATAATCTACAAGGCAACCCTGAAGGAAAATGCAGTACAATCGATCACGGTGAAGATGTCCAATGATGAGGAATACACCCTTTCCAAACCGGCAACCAAGATCGCTGTGGTGAGCTCCAATGAATCGGAGATGTGCCAGATCCTGGGATTGGAGAAATACATAGTGGGTCTCTGCGACGGAGCGTGGGAGGACCAGCTCAATGAGGAGATGAGGAGCATTCCCAAGATCGGGAAATACTCCTCCGTAACAGCTGAAAAAATAGCTCTCACCGGAGCACAGTACATCATCTCCCCCTATCCTTCGATGGGACTTCCTGCGGCAACCGTATCCGAACTGAAATCGACCTATGGTATCACCACCCTGTACTTCGACTGTTACGGAACTCATCTTCTCGAGGATGTAGTGAACCTCGCAAAGATCTTCGGCGATGAGTCCGCATTGGCAAAAGCCGAGGAGTATGTGAGCTACTACAACAACATCGAGGCCGTCATCGCTTCCAAAGTGACATCCGACAAATCCATCATGTTCGTTGCCAACGGAATGGGGGATGCGAGCAAATACTACACCGATTCCTCCGAACTCGTAAAGAAGATCGAGAAGATCTCGGGAAGCAACGCCCTTCAGGACATGGGTGCCAACCAGGGAAAGAAATCCACGGTCAGCATCAACGGGGAACTCGTATACAACTACGATGCGTCCGACAAGCTCGACATCCTGTTCATCAGGAGCAAATCCGGGGAGGAACTTGGATATGCATACGATCTGTTCTACAATTCCCTCAAGAGTTTCTACGGTTCGGAGATACCCAAAGTGGTCTCCAAAGGCGGATGTTACGAACTCCACACAGATGTTGTATCCGGATGTCGCGATTTCATCGGAGATATCCTGATCGCGCAGGCCTACGGTTTCGATACAGGCCTGGATGCATCTATGCTGTTCGATGAGTTCAATATGAAATACGGATTCGGTTCCGATATAGAGAAGGTGGATGGCAAAACCCTCCTCCTCAAACATATTACCGCTTGATTTTGAAAACGGCGGGGGCCACCCCCGCCAACCAAACAGGTGTGCGATATGCCGTTGACCTTCAAAGGAAAAACCTCATCAGCCGAAAAAAGCAGTATCGAGAACGCATATTGCGAATCGGTATCGAGAAAGAGACTGATGCTCATCATCTGCACCATCTCCTTGTTCGTAACGTACATCGTATCCTTGGGGATGGGATCGGTGAAGATCCCCGTCGAGGAATCGATGAAGATCTTCATTAACATGATAGCCCCGGATACCTATCCCGATGTCAGTCCCATCTACACGACGATCATCACGAAGGACA
>JAKSHV010000087.1 GCA_024399225.1 archaeon
ACGGTGTTGACGAGTGCATCAGATGCGTCGTAGACGTTTACGGTGTACTTGTCAGGCTGGACGTTGCTGAGAGAGAATGTTCCTGCAGCGTCGACCTTGACGGTCTTGGAGACCTTGTCGCTTCCGATGAACTCAAGGGATGCTCCGGAGTTGACGACTGCCTTTCCGTCGGCATCTACAAGGGTACCGGTCTGGGTTGCGATGATGGGGAGTGCGTATGCTGCAACGGAATCCTGGGTGTTGATGAGGGTTCCGTCGTAGTTGTTGGTTGCACCAACATAGTACTTAACGATGTAGTCGCCGGAAACGGAGACGTTTGCCTTTCCGGTGGTCTTGTCAAGGAATGCAGTGCTGCGCTGTGCGTAGTTGCTGACCTTTCCGCTGGGATCGTATCCGAAGTCACCCTCGGAGAGCTTCTCGAAGACTGCGACCCTGATTCCGGAGTAGTCGGTTGCACCGGTGACGGTTACCTCCTGGTAAGTGGCTGCGGTGGCGGGCTTGTACTCGAGGATGATGACAGAGGAGAGGTAGTTGATGTAACCACCATTGGCGTTCTGTGCGGCAAGTGCCTCTTTGATGTCCATGTCCTTCCAGGAGTCGGAATCCTTGGCCTGGTAGTTGACGTGCCAGTATGCGATATCGAAGTTGTCGATACCGGAGAGAGGAGTTGCCTTTACTGCACCGTCGGACTTGGCGAGTGCACTGAGGAGTGCGAGGTTGCCGTCGAGTCCGTACTGCTCGGGAGTTGCACCGATGAGTGCATTCCAGAGGAAGGTGGAGTACATGGGGGCGTTGTAGGTGTAGTACATCTGGTCATAGTATCCCCACTGGTAGTAGTACTGGGTAGTGGTGGTTACGGAGTAGAACTTGGAGGGGGTTGCGGCGGTTCCGCCGAGTGCGTAGTCGCCGAAGTAGCCGAGGTAGTTGGTGACAGATCCGTCTCCGTAGTAGAGGGGGATCATGGAACCGTCGAGCTCGATGTAGTTGATGGTGTGTCCGGAAGCAGTGCGGATCTGGTTGTACAGGTCGACGATCTGCTTCTCGCTGAGGGTCTTGGTGAGGTAGTGGACACCTGCCATGTAGGCAAGACTCTCGCATGCGGGGTCGGAGTTGTGTCCGATGAAGTCCACGGAGTTGTCCTTGATGTAGGACCTTGCTGCGTCTGCATTGTCGACGTATTTGACGAGGTCTGCGACACCTGCGGAGGTGAGTACGGAGCTGTAGGCTGCTGCATCGGTCTCGATGAGACGGACGATCATGGTTGCGATGGTTCCGGCGCTGCCTTCGGAAAGGTATGCAGAGGCCATTGCGGAGGTACCTGCTCCGGTGGAGCTGGTCACGGTCTTGTATCCGCCTACGGAGCTGGCGGAGTCGGAGTAGCCGTACCAGGTCAGGAGGGTTGCTTCCTGAGTGGGGTGGTATCCGGACCATGCGGAGTTGACGAGACTGGAGTCGGAGGTGGTGATGGTGTATCCGAGTCCTCCGAAGTAGTCGAGGCGTTCATCGTTGGTGGGGGTTGCTGCATCCACTGCGTAGACTGCGGTGGGGACTGCAACGAGGAAGACCGCTACAAGGACGGTCACGAGGGGGAAGAAGTTGAGTGCTTTCTTTGCACCGGCCTTGAATCCGTTGCCCCTGAGGGAACGGAGGTAGCCTTTGACATCGACGTACCTGAAGATTCCGACGATGGTTGCTGCGGATGCAATGGAGAAGACACATCCTGCGATGACTGCGTACTCGGTGTTGAACCAGCAGGCGAAGAATCCTGCGAAGAGCCAAAGCATGACGAAGGTGTATGCCTTGCTCTTGGCGTTGGCACGGTACTTGGTTGCCATCCAGATGCCGAACAGGAGAGGAGTCCATACAGTGACCCAACCGTAGTATGCGGCCATTGCTGAGATGGAGGTCCTGCTGCTCTCGGAGATGAGTCCTTCCATAAGGGTTCCGCTGTAGACGCTGTTTCCGGAGAAGACTGCGGAGGAGATCTCGGGTGCGACGAAGTACAGGACTGCCGCAACGACTCCGATGATGACGACCATCATGGGGACGGTGAAGATCCAAGGCTTCTTCTCGACTGCAAGGAAGATGACAGCGTAGACGGTGGTGAGGATTGCGAGGACGAATCCGCCGGAGAGGACGGATGCCCAGGCTCCGATCATGAAGTAGTAGATGGCTCCGATCATTACAGGAACGGTGATGACTGCTGCGAATACTGCAACGGTTGCACCGAGGTCCCTTCCTCCGATACGGTCGAAGAGGAGGGTGAAGAAGAGCATGACGGAAGATGCCATCACGATTGCCCAGAATCCGGTCCAGGTGTAGACCATCATGACCATAAAGACTGCATCGAGGGCGACCCAAAGGAGGACGGCCTTGGTGGTGAAGACTCCCTTGATTCCGGTGACGGAGTACTTGTCGATGTTGTCAAATGCGGACAGGGTGAAGTAGATCAGTCCGGACATGAGGAAACATACGAAGGGGAACTCGCTTCCGTAGGAGAAGGGGGTGGTCATGATGAGAAGGGGGAAGGCTGCGTAGAAAACCGCTGCAAGAATTGCAATGACCTTGTCCTTGAAGAACCTGTCAGCGATGAGGAAGACAGGGATGCAGGTGAGTGCTCCGAAAATCGGAGGGTTTACTGCGAGGGCCATAGAGGCTGCGTCCTCATAAGAGACACCGAATGCAGTGAACAGTTTTGCCCAGGCTGCACAGCAGTAGTCGAAGAGAGGTCCGACGGTGCTCTCTACACCGTAGGGGTAATTCAGGGATCCCTGGTTGGCGGGGTTGAAGGTGCCCCAGAGGATATCAGCAATTATGCGGTGGTGGCTTGATGCATTGGATCCGCCAGACAATGCGAAGTTGTCTGATACGGAAGGTCCGTATGCGAAGACAAACCTGAGCAGGAATGCCAGGATTGCGACGACACACAGAGCAACCATGCACCAATGCTTTCTGAACCAATTCTCCTGGACTCCGTCTTTGGAGGAGGAGGCTCCGCTCTCAGAAACTGCGGAACTGGTCTTGTCTTTAGCTATTGTGCGCATTCTCGAATCTCCGTAAATCGATTTCGAATAAACGCATCATGCGAAAAACTGTATTTATAGCCTTTTAATTATTATATATAAAGAAATGGAAAGGGTTTGGATTAGGCATCCAATTTACAGGACTGCCTTTATTTCGTTTGCTATTTCCTCGGCGACCGCACGGGGGTTCTCGGACTTGTAGATGGCCCTTCCGACGATGACGTAGTCGGCCCCTGCTTTGATGGCTTCGGAAGCGGAACCGCCCTGTGCTCCGACACCCGGGGAGAGGATCTCCCTGTCACCGATGATGCTGCGGATGGCGGCGATGCGTTCGGGGCGGGTTGCGGGGGCGATGAAACCTGCGACATCACAGTCGACACCCACCTGTGCCAGACGTTCAGCATTGGGTGCTGTGAACTCCTTTCCTCCAGGGTGGCTCATCTCGGTAACGGCATAGATGACTGCCTTGTCACCGGCGGCCTTAACGGCCTCTGCGAGGGAGTCGCTTCCGGGGAATGCGTGCACGATGACGGCCGCTGCTCCCCTTGCTACGGAGTTCTCAACGATGAGACGGACAGTGTTGGGGATGTCTGCAACCTTGAAATCACAGATGACATCAGAATATTTCGAGAGCTTTGTGATCATCTCGGGGCCGGAGGAGAGGACCAGGGGCCAGTTGATCTTGATCGCGTCTACGATGCCGGAGACGGATTCGGCAATAGCCAGTGCTTTCTTTTCATCGGTCTCGTCAAGTGCCAGGATAAGGCGCGAGCTCTTTCTCATGAGTGTCCATCACGAAAACATTATTTAATTGTCGCTAACATGGTCAGAGTATGACTTTCCAGAGGTTCGAATGCGGTTCCGCCGCCAACGGGGAACTTGCAAAAGGCTGTGATTATTGCATCAAAGGATCGAAAATGGTCCTACTTGTCACCGGCAGGTGCAGAGCAGGCTGTTTCTACTGCCCCATCTCCGCAGAGAAAAAGGGTAAGGATGTAATCTACGCCAACGAGGGAAGAGTCAACTGCGACGAGGATATCATCGCAGAAGCCGTGGCCATGGATGCCGAAGGGACCGGAATCACCGGAGGAGATCCATCCGAGAAACTGGACAGGGTTGTCCACTACATCAAACTCCTCAAGGAAAGATTCGGCAAGGAACATCACATCCACATGTACACCGCAGTCATCAGCCTCGAAAATGCCAAACTTCTGGAAGAAGCAGGACTCGACGAAATCAGATACCACCCTGTCGAAGACCTCTGGACCAAGATGGATACCACCGAACTTGCCGATATCTGCAGCAATGTGAAGATGGATGTCGGAATCGAGGTCCCCTCCCTCCCTGGCAAGGAGAACGAGCTCGGTGCACTCGCAGAATATGCATTCAAGGCAGGAGTGAAGTTCATGAATCTCAATGAACTCGAGTTCTCTGAGAGCAACTGGGACATGATGGCTACTCACAACTACCTCGTCAAAGACGAACTGTCCTCTGCCGTACTCGGTGCAGAAGAGACGGCGATCAAGGTTCTCGACAGCCACCCCGAACTCCCGATACACTTCTGTTCCTCCACATTCAAGGACGGCGTTCAGCTCAGGAACAGACTTACCCGTAGGGCCCAGCACATTGCCAAAGAGTATGATGTCATAACCGATGATGGTACCATAATAAAGGGAGTCATATACCACAAGGATCTTCCTGCAGCGGTCGCCCTTCTCAAAGAAAATTACGATGTGCCAGATGAACTTTTATTCATCGATTCCGGACGCAACAGATTGGAAATAGCACCCTGGATTTTGGAGGAGATCGGAACCGAACTCCCCTTCAAATGCTACATCATCGAGGAGTATCCGACCGAGGACAGACTCGAGGTCGAGAGAACCCCCATCAACTGATTTTCTGGAAAAATAATAAAATAAAAATCCCCCGAAAGGGGGATTTAAATGGTTTTCATTAGGTCTCAGTCAACGCTGAGACTCTGAATGTCGTGGTGCCTGTTCACGATGTCCCTTGCAATGCGCAGGTTCTTTCCACTCTTTCCAATCGCGCGTCCCTTGAGTTTGGGATCGACGGTGATGGTTGCGTGGGTGATGTTTCCGCGCTGCTCGATAACGACCTTCTGAGGACCGTAGATGTGGAACACGTTGATGACAAACTGCTGAGGGTCCTCAGAGTATTCGACGACCTGGATGTTCTTTCCGGTCATGTCCTTCAGTTTGATGACGTGCTCTCCTTTCTTTCCTACAGCGATGTTACCCTGTCCTTTCTCGACGACGAAGACGAGCTTGTCCTCGGTTTCCATACAGTCGACCGCATTGGTGTGGGTGAGCTGCTGGAACAGTGCGATGTAACGCAGGGTGTCCTCTGTTAGTACGATATCTGCTGCCATAGCAATCACAGGGTAAGGATGTTGGA
>JAKSHV010000088.1 GCA_024399225.1 archaeon
TCCCTCTTGAAGTTCTCGGAGGAGAATGCGAAAAGGGTGACGTACCTCACACCAATCTCGAGGCACCAGTCCATGACGTCCTCGATCTTCCTCTCTCCGAGCCTGTGGCCCTCGTCGATGTCGGCCTCGAGGAACTCCTTTGCGTACCTGCGGTTACCGTCCATGATGATACCCAGGTGCTTGGGGATGGGTTCTGCCATAACCTCCTTCTCGAGCATGTGCTCGTAGGTGTTGTAGACAGGTTTTGATACGACGTTGGGCACTGCCATGGGCATCACTCGAAGTCTTCGGGTACGCCTGCGGATTTGGGTCCGATGTCGACACATCCTATTGCGGCGACTGCTCCGATGATACCGCCGGTACCGGTGACGGTGATGATCTGCACACCGTTCTCGGCTGCGACCTTCTCAGCATCCTCGACCTTGAACATGACGCTCTTCGCGGCCCATCCGAAGTCCATGAGGGGCTTGGGGATGTCGAGACCCTGGAAGACGGTCATGACGGCGTCGGTGGAGTAGGAGTTCTTCTTGACATAGTCATAGCAGAACTCGATGAGCTTGGGGACCTCTTCCTCCTTGACGGCGAAGGTCACTGCGGTGGAACAGCAGTTGGTTGTCTTTGTGGGAGTCTTGGGATTGAGCTGGATAATCTTGTGCTCGAGGAAATGTCCGATGGGGCACTCCTGTGCCATAGCGAGAGAAGTAGCCCAGGTGGCACCCTCTTCCTTGGTGTCGGTGTCATCGACTCCGATGACGACACGAACGAGTTTGGGGGTGATGATGTCGACGTGCGCTGCGTGTCCTCCGCCGATCTTGAAATCGTCGGGATACTCGGTGCGGATGACATCCTGGCACTGGGGAAGGCATGCACCGATTCCGACGGATGCACCTGCGATTCCGTACCAGGTCATGCGGACCTCGTCGCCCTCGACCTTGAATGCCTTGAGTCCCTGTCCACCCATCTCTGAGGATACGGGTCCGAACCTGAGTTCGCCCTCTCCGATGGTGACGTCCATGACGAGGGTGTTACCGTCCATAATAATGTTGTCGATGACTCCCTTGGTCCTCTTACGGTTGACGATATCCCACTCTCCGGGTCCGCGGGAGATGCATTTCTCGATGATGCGGGCCTTTCCGGATTTCTCATCCACGATTGTGTAGAGTCCTTTGCAGAACATCTTTCCGTACTTTTTCTGGACCTCGTCGGGCCTGAGTATTGTAACCATTTTCACTCCTCCTCTTCTTCGCCGTCTGATACGAATATGCAGTCTGCGGGGACCTGGTCGCAGAGGTAGACGGTCTTTGCTGCTTTTCCGATGGGGAACCCGGCCTCGGCACATTTCTCGGTGTCGACGGCAAGGATTACAGGATCCTCGATCCTGACCTCTCCTGCGTGAAGTGCGTCCTCGAAGGTCGCGGAAAGGTGGACCATGGTACGGTCCGTGGGGATGAGACCTTCCTCTAGAATGTCCTCCGCCTCGGTCTCGGAAGCGGGGTAGTAGAGATATGCGGGAATGTTGGTAGTGGGCAGGTTCAGGTCGAGTTTGATGGTGTGGCCGTAGGTTGCACGTACGGTCTGTCCCCTGATCTGGTACCTTCCCTTGGGGTCGGTGAGGGCGAGTGCGTCGATATGATGGGGCCTGAGCCATTTGACACGGGAGTTGTGCTCCTTGATGGTGTCGACGATCTCCTGGATCTTGACGTAACCCTGGTCGGTCATGGGCAGGGAGAACTTGCCATGGCGGAGGATCGCGGCCATCATACGACCGAGCTTCTCCACTTCGAAATCGCTCATAACAAACTTACCATTGCGTCCGCAGACAGGACACTTGTCCCTGCGGAAATATCCATGCTCTTCGCACTCGTTAATCATTCTGAAACCCCCATTTCTGCTGCCGTGACCGTGTTGGACATGAGCATGCAGATGGTCATCGGACCCACCCCTCCAGGTACTGGGGTTATGGCCGATACTTTATCCTTAACATCTTCGAAATCCACATCCCCGACGAGCCTAGAACCGTTCTTGGCTGCGGGGTCCGGGATCCTGTTGGTGCCGACATCGATGACGACGGCACCTTCCTTCACCATGTCGGCCTTGATGTATTCGGGCCTTCCGATGGCTGCTACCAATATGTCCGCCTGGCGGGTAAGCTCGGCGAATCTCTCTGTTTTCGAATTGACGACCGTCACGGTTGCGTCGGCACCCTTGCCCTTCTGCATAAGAATGACAGCGAGGGGTTTTCCGACAATGTTGCTGCGACCTACGATCACAACATGCTTTCCGGCGGTCTCGATACCTGAGTGTAAAATCATCTGATGGATTCCGGCAGGGGTTGCGGGGAGGAAATCTGCCTCGCCGATGACCATCTTTCCGAGATTAAAGGGATGGAAACAATCGACATCCTTGGCGGGAGAGATAGCTTTGATGACTGCGGATTCATCGATGTGGTCGGGAAGGGGGAGCTGCACGAGGATACCGTGGACGGATTTATCCGCATTGAGTTCCTCGATCTTTCCAATAAGCTCTGCCTGGGTGATGGTCGCGGGAAGAAGAATCTGGATCGATTCGATTCCGAGTTCCTTGCATTTCTTGTCCTTGGACCTTACATAGACCTGCGAGGCAGGGTCCTCTCCGACGAGAATGACCGCCAGTCCGGGTGTGATACCCTTTGCCTTGAGGGCACCTATCCTATCGACGAGCTCGGAATATATCGCTTCGGAGACGTCTTTTCCCAGAATCAGCTTTGCGGCCATAGGCACTCTGAATTGGAACAGCCTTATAATATATTGTGTGCGCGCACACGCAAAACTAATCCATGTGCGCACGTGCAACTTGCAGAAAATATACCGAAAACTAACGAAATACCCCGATTTTGTGAGTGATCACGATCAAAACGAGTACATAATATGGCTGCAAAGTCGTATTTTAGAACGATTTTTCACAAATGTGCCAGATGTAAAAATCAGACTGAAATATCGGTTTCAATCCGACTCTTGGGCAGTCACTCTCTTGAGCAACATACCTTCGATCTGGACGGGACAGTAGCGTTCTGCAAGCTCCTGAGCATGTTTCAGTTTGGTCTCGCTCTCGGCATACAGCGTGAAAAGAACCTCGCCTTCCTCTACCCTCTGACCCTTGGTTTTACAGAGAAGTAGGCCTGCACCCTTGTCCATCGATGCTCCGCATGCTTTGGCAACAGCGACAAGGTCTCTGTTACGGATACTGTTGACATATCCCGATCTCGAGGATATTACATCTGCAGTATACTTGCCGGGAACCAGGTCTGTGGACTTGAGATCGGGTCTTCCACCCTGGGCGGTGACGATCTCAAGGAACTTCTTGTGTGCCTTTCCGGATCTGAGTAGCTCGTGTGCCTTCTCCCTGCCGTTTTCGAAACCAGCCATCTCCAGGAGGATTCCGGCACATTCACAGGCTTTCTCGACAACGCTGGTAGGCTGGGTCTCGCCTTCGAGAATACGGATGCACTCCCTAGCTTCCAGTATGGGGCCGATGGCGCTTCCCACGGGTTGATCCGCATAGGTGATAGCACATTCGACATGAATACCCAGCCTGGCACCCAGACCCATGAAATCCTGCGCATAGGCACGTGCCTCCTCTATGGTGTGGACCTTGGTGCCCGCACCCGTCGGGATGTCGATAAGGAGATAGTTTGCACCTATCGCGAGTTTCTTGCTGATGATCGATGCAAGCATCTTGGCACGGGGGTTGATACCCAAGGGACGCTCGATCTTGATTACGATGTCATCAACAGGGGCAAGGTTCATGGAACCGCCCCAAACGAAGGCACCTCCGACGGTCTCCCCGAGTTCCTTCAGACGTTCGAGGGTAACGTTGATGTCACAGAACGTCTCGACAAAATCGGATGTTCCGCAGGCACTGCTGATGGCACGTGAAGATGTTTTAGGAACTATCAGACCGGCGGCTGCCGCAATGGAGACGACAATCGGTGTAATCTTGTTACCGGGAACTCCGCCCATACTATGGAAATCGAAAATGGGCCCTTTATCGAACACAACCTTGTCGCCGGTGTCGACCATCGCCCTGGCGAAGTCCGCGGTCTCATCAAGATCCATGCCGTTTATCTGAAGGGATGTGAGCCACGAGGCCACCTCGATATTGGTGAGGCTCCCTTCACTGATGTCCTTGACGATCGCTGTGATCTCCTCCGCACCGAGTTTCTGACCATCCATCTTCCTGCGGATGGCCCTTACACTCTCGGGAGGTTGGGAATACACGACGTCGAGCTCATCTCCTTCCTTGGCCCCTATGGCCCTTGCCACTGATTCGGGAATGAACAATGTGCCAGCATCCGAGAATTTATCAGAACAGATGATAGATGCAACGGTCTCTCCCTTGGGCCCGCCGATACGTATGCGGTCGTTCTCCTTGACGATGAGGGCCTCGCAGTCGCGGGGATCCATTCCTGCCATGGGGGCAGCGGAGAGTATGTCGACGATCTTACATTTCAGCTTCATGGGACGTCCGCCTTCGGTAGAACACCGGAGCTCGATATGCGTTCTAATCTGCAGTATGGCATATAGGCATTATGGCTGACATATTGTCCGTAACGGCTGTTCCAGGTCCATAGAGTTAGGGTAATTGGCTGGGATGACCGAATACCTAATTTATCTCCGTAGCTATTCGAGCATCATGGCAGCAGGCAAGAAGCACCTCAGGATGAGAGGTGTCAAACAGGCATCCAAAAGACTTGAGGATGAGATCATCGGACGTTCCAAGGAGATCGCCGAGAACCCCAGCTTACTCAGACCCATGTGCGCAGGAAACTGCAAAAAATGTGTCTTCGACAAGGTCTTCAAAGATATCGACAAGGTCGCAGAACACAGGGATGATGAGTCCGCCTGCCTGAAATACGCATCCAAAAGCTTCTTCGAGGACATGGCAAAAGCATATGCCGGAACCATCTCCCTCAATGCTGCGGGAAAGATTCCCCTGCTTGCTACCGCCAATGTCGGCGGAGAGAAGATCCCCTATGCTGTCAGGGGTTCCGTCAACGCAGGAATGATGATCGGCTGTCAGTACTATGATGACCCCAAAATCAGGCTACTCTACTACAACCCCATCATCAGGAAGCACAAGCTCCACCTGTATTCGTTCTCCGACGGTCTCGTCTGCTCCGATGTCGCCAACATGCCCGAGGACTATCTCTATGATGCATGGTGGGACACCCCCTACAAGTTCAAGGACGACGAGATCGAATGCGGCCATGAAGGTGCCGTATCGCTCAACATCCATGTCAAGTCTCTCGACATGACCATCCACATCTGCGAGGACTGTGCCAAGGATGTCCCCACTCTGGCATATCTTATCTCCAAGATCTGTGCCAT
>JAKSHV010000089.1 GCA_024399225.1 archaeon
TCCGTTGTATACGACAGTGCCTTCATGAGCCTCGACGAGGTCATGGACGTCACCATCCCCGCCGTCAAGGCAGGAAAGACTGTTGCACGTGTCCACACCGGAGATCCCTCCATCTACGGAGCCATCCGCGAGCAGATGGTGAGGCTTGACGCCGAGGACATCGAATACGATGTCATCCCCGGAGTCAGTTCTTTCTGTGCATCCGCCGCGGCCGTCAAGAAGGAGTTCACCCTCCCCTCCGTCAGCCAGACCGTCATCATCACCAGGATGGAAGGCAGGACCCCCGTCCCTCCCAGGGAGAAGCTCGTGGACCTCGCCAAGCACCACGCATCCATGTGCATCTTCCTTTCCGTCGGATTCATGGACGAGCTCACCCAGACCCTTATGGAGGCAGGTTATGAGCCCGATACTCCCATGGCCGTCGTCTACAGGGCAAGCTGGCCCGAGCAGAAGATCGTCTACGGTACTTGTGCCACCATGGCCAAGATCGTCAAGGAGAACAACATCTCCAGGCAGGCAATGACCATGGTCGGAGGATTCCTCGGAGACGAGTTCGAGCTCTCCAAGCTCTACGACAGCCACTTCACCACCGGCTACCGCAGGGGAAAGGATTGAGATGACCGGAAAGCTCATCGTCGTTGGATTCGGACCCGGAAGCAAAGGTGACATGACCCTCAGGGCCGTAGAAGCAATCGAGACCGCCGATATCGTCACCGGATACACCACCTACGTCAAGATCCTCAAGGAGTTCTTCCCTGACAAGAACTACAAGGCAACCGGAATGATGAAGGAGATCGACCGCTGCAGGATGGCCATCGAAGACGCAATGGCCGGCAACAAGGTCGCAATGGTAAGTTCCGGAGACTCCGGAATCTACGGAATGACCGGACTCATCTACGAGCTTGCATTCGAGATGAACGCAGACATCGAGATCGAATCCGTCCCCGGTGTCACCGCTGCATCCTCCGGAGCAAGCGTGCTCGGAGCACCCCTCATGCACGATGTCTGCCTCATCAGCCTTTCCGACCTCATGACTCCCATCGAGAAGATCATGAAGAGGGTCGAGCTCGCAGGAGAAGCAGACTTCATCATCGCACTCTACAACCCCAAAAGCCACGGACGTACCGAGTATCTGGCACAGGCAACCGATTTGCTCCTCAAGACCCGTTCTCCCGACACTCCTGTCGGAATCGTAAGGGATATCGGAAGGAAAGACCAGACCAAGACCATCACCACCCTCGGAAAACTCAAAGAAGCCGAGGTCGACATGGTCAGCACCGTCATCATCGGTAACTCCCAGACCTATGTGAAGAACGACCTTATGGTCACTCCCCGCGGATACGTGGCAAAATACCTCGAATGAGGCTTTCAGATAAGGTGAATATAATGGTATTCGAAATCATGACCCCTCGCGAGATCGAGGAGAAAAGTATGGCGACCATCACCGAGGAGCTCAACGGCCGTACCTGGCCCGAGCCCGAGTTCTCCGTCGTCAAAAGGTGTATCCACACCTCTGCAGACTTCGATTATGCAGACAACCTCTGCTTTTCCGAGAATGCATGTCAGATTGCAATCGAGGCACTGAAGAACGGTGCCGACATCGTCACCGACACCAAGATGGCGATGGCAGGAATCAACAAGAACAAGCTCGCAACCCTCGGTGGAGAGGTCCACTGCTATGTCAGCGACCCCGACGTAGTCGAGGAGGCAAAGGCAAGGGGATGCACCCGTTCCACCGTCAGCATGGAGAGGGGAGCACAGATCCAGAAACCTGTGATCTTCGTTATCGGAAACGCCCCCACCGCACTCATCGAACTCGACAACCTCATCAAGGCCGGAAAGTGCAAACCCGCACTCATCGTCGGAGTCCCTGTAGGATTCGTCAATGTCGTCGAGTCCAAGGAGCTTATCATGAAGGCAGGCGTCCCCTACATCGTCGCAAAGGGAAGGAAGGGAGGAAGCAACATCGCAGCCTCCATCATCAACGCCCTACTCTACACCATGGGAAGGTAAACCAATTCTGGGGTGCATCAGCACCCCTTTTTTGATAAGGTGGTACAGTGCCAGACTACGTCATACAGGCTGAGAACATTACCGTCAGGTACGGTGATTTCACCGCTGTAAACGATATATCGGTCTCTATAGAGAAAGGGGAGATCTATGGTTTTCTCGGACCTAATGGCGCCGGTAAGACCACCACTACCAAGGTACTTACCACCATGATGAAACCTTCTGCCGGTACGGTCACCATCGGCGGACATTCCAGTTCTGCCAATGCGCGTGAGGCAAGACAGCTTGTCGGAGTCGTCCAGCAGCATGTTGCAGTGGACAAGGACATCTCAGTACGTGAGAACATAATTTGCCGTGCGATGCTCCATAAGGTCCCCCGCAAAGAGATCGAGTTCCGCATGAAGGAGCTGTGCGACGTCATCGGGCTTACGCCATACATGGACCGTACCGTTCAGGAACTGTCCGGGGGATGGAAGAGGAAACTAGCGATTGTCTGTGCATTGATGCACAACCCCTCTATATTATTCCTGGATGAGCCCACTGCAGGACTTGACACGCAGTCGAGACACATGCTCTGGGACATCATCCACGTTCTTAACAAGAGAGGTACGACGATATTCCTCACCACCCACTATATGGATGAGGCGGAAGCCCTCTGTGACCGTGTCAGCATAATCACCCACGGAGTGATTCATGACACTGGAACTCCTCGTGAATTATGTGAGAAACTCGGAAGGTTCACTGTGGAATATTCCTCCGAAAGCGGAAGTAAGGAGTACCGTTTCTTCGACACGAGGGAGTCGGCAAAGGAATTCTATGATACACTTCCCGAGGGCAGCGCTGTCGTGCGTGGAACCCATCTCGAGGATGTGTTCCTAGAGCGTACCGGAAGAACGAACACAAAGGCATTGGAGAAGGCGCTTAGGATATGATGGGTATCATCGAGGACATATTCCGTGTCGCGCTTTCCGATCTCTATTACCTTAAGCGCAACATCCTTCCACTTCTGGCGACATCGATGATAACTCCGTTCCTGTATCTGATCGCATTCGGATACGGTTTGGGTGACGGTGTCACCATGGGCGGAGTCTCATACATAGCATACATGATCCCAGGAGTGGTGGCTTTGACGACGCTAACCTCCTCCTTCACCACAATATCCAATAAACTGATGGTTCAGAAACGGTTCTATGAGAGTTTTGACGAGATGATGCTGTGCCCTATCAGCAAGGCCTCTATCATCCTTGGAAAAGCAGTTCTGGGGGTAATAAAGGGAATGCTTTGTGCATTCATACTCCTGGGTATAGGGATGTTCATGACAGACGATCTTCAGATAACTCCTCTGCTGATCCTGATGATCCTTCTGTCCTGCATAGTGTTTGCTTTGCTCGGTGTGGCCGCAGGAATGATCGTGTCTGATATTCCCCGTATGAATCTGTTCAACAGCTTTGTTATTCTGCCGATGACCTTCCTGTGCGGAACAATGTTCTCCTCGGACAGACTGCCTTTTGTGATCCAGCAGTTCATAGAAGCTTTGCCCCTTACGCAGACATCCTCGCTTGTGAGATCGTGTGCACTCGGCTGGGATTTTCCATGGCTGGCACTTGTCGTCCTCATCGGCTACGGTGTGTTGTTCTATGCTCTGGCATATTGGGCACTGAGAAAATCCAACTGATTCCGAAAAAGCGATTCAGTCGTTTTCGTGACGGTCCATCTCTGCATTGAGAAGTGCATCCGCACGAGGGATGTACTGTTCAGACCTTCTCACATGTGTGAATGTGATCTTGGGGATGAACGATGCAAGTGTTTTGGCATCCTGGTACAGTTCCATGACGGACTCGGATTTCACCTTGTACTGCCCCCTCATCTGCATGATGACCAGTTGAGAATCCATGATGAACTCTGCCTCTTTGATGCCGTTCTTGACCGCATAGGTGAGATTGGCGATGAGTCCTCTGTATTCCGCATAATTGTTGGTGTGCACACCGAGGAATTCGGAATATTCATGGATGACTTTACCGTCTTTGACGACTACAATTGCAAAGGCGGAATGGCCGGGATTTCCCCTTGACCCTCCGTCGGAATAGAATTTGTACATCAGTAGGAAAGCTCCTTGGCTACCTTGTTGTGCATGTCGACAAGGAGGACCTTTGCCTTGATGGGCTCGTCAACGAGTTCGTAGCCCATGATGATGACCTTGTCACCTACGGATGCGAGTCTGGCGGCCGCACCGTTCAGTGCGATAATTCCGCTTCCCCTCTCTCCGGGAAGGACGTAGGTCTCGAAACGTGATCCGTTATCGACATCGGCGATGGTGACCTTTTCTCCGATCCACATTCCGCATCTATCGATGAGATCTGCGTCAATGGTGATGCTGCCTTCATAGTCCAGCCTAGCTTCGGTAACCGTGGCTCTGTGGATTTTGCTTCTGAGCACCCAACGCATGAACATCCCCATTCCAGAACAGCGTATAAAACTTGGTATTGAAAGAACCAAGGAGAAGAAGTCTTTGAAACGAGGCCAAGAATAAGAATGGCGTCCCGGTCGGAATTCGAATCCGAGTCGAGGCCTCGACAGGGCCTCATGATAGGCCGCTACACTACCGGGACAGTATGACTCCTTATCGTGGACACATATATAAAGATTTCTAATTGCGATATTTTACGCAGAGTATGCAATTTTAACAGAAATCCAACTGACTATGATAACGTTGGATGAGTTCACCAATTTATTTTTATCTTTAATTAAGAATATTGGGATAAAAATCCAACTATGCATAATTGGCATATGCTGGAGATGAAGTGAGAATATGGATGCAAAACTGATTGCCGCAGTCGCAATTGTTGCAGCCGTCGCCGTTGTCGGTGGAGGAGCAGCAGTTATGTTCAGTGGCGACGATGGAACCACCAGCAACTACGAGAAGATCGACACTGCTGGAACGCAGGGTACCGTTTTCGGAAACGCAAACGGAGACTGCCGCATTGACAATGAAGACGTACTTCTTATCCAAAAGATCATCGAGGACAACGATCCTGCAGATCTGAAGAAATTCCCTCGTGCAGATGTTGACCACAACGGAACCATTGACAGCGAAGATCTCGAGCTTACCAAGGCAATTGTAGCAAAGACCGCAACTTCTGTGGATGTTATTGACTATAACAACAGGCTTGTCACAGTGCCTTACCCCATCAAAGAAGTCTTTTGTGCTGGGGGCACTAACATGAGGATCGTTATCTCTGTCCTCGGACTCGAGAAGCACCTTACTGCAGTCGCAACCAATCAGTACATCAGTGATGCACTCGACTACAACCTTGTACAGAAAGTAA
>JAKSHV010000009.1 GCA_024399225.1 archaeon
ATGTTACCCATCACGACCCCTGTGTAGTGTGCATCCCTCATGAGATAGTCCATCTGATCACAGTCAACGGGACCGTGGATGATCTGGTGGATGTAGTCCTTGGATGCGAAATATCCCCTGTCGTCTAAAAGAGACAGAGTCTTGGATTCACGCACGGTTGTCTCGGGAAATGCGATAAGATCGCATACTATGTTGGGGTCGACACCGTTGGCCTCGATGATCTCCGCCATGGTCTCCTCACCGTCGAAGAGATCCTTGTCCCTGTCCCTGCAGGTCTTTATCTTTCCGAACACGAGGTTGCGTGCGAGTTCCATGTGGTCCTGCCCGGTGACCTCCTCCATTATGCTCTCGAGAGTATGGGAGTAAGGTGCGTGACAGATATCGTGGAGCAGTCCCGCAGTACGGACTGCGAGAGAGTCCTCTTTGGAAAGGGAGATGGAATCGGCCATCTTCCCAGCAAGGTGGTATGCTCCGAGACAATGCTCGAAACGTGTATGGTTGGCTCCGGGGAAGACCAGGTTGGCTGCACCAAGCTGTTTCACTCCGCGAAGCCTCTGCATCTCATGCCTGTTCAGGAGATCAAGGAAGAATCCATCTACCTTGATACCACCATGTACGGGATCATGAACGGTCTTTTCCCCGTATGCCAAATCACTCACCGGCCTTCCAGAGTTTGTCGCCTACGTTGTTGATGTTCTTGATGGCCTTTCCGGACTGCTTTGCCTTGAGGTCCGCACCGGAACGCATGGACTGTCCGACGGCAAGGGGGACCTGGTTCTTGACATCCCTGATCCATACGAAGTCCCCTTCCTGGATCTCGTCATCCGCATCGACGATTCCGGGACCCATGCAGTCGGCACCGTTGGTGATGTAGGGCACTGCTCCCATATCGACGGTGACGAATCTCTTGACGGGCCTGTACTTCAGAACTCCCCTTACGGTAAGGAAGGGTTTCTCTTCGCTGATGAATCCGAGGATATCGTTTCCGACGATGATAAGGTCGAAATCGGTGCTCTCTGCACGGTCGACGGGTTCGCTGTCGGAGAACACGGGAACCCCTAGAATTCCCTCGAGTTCGTCTGCGAGAGCCTTGACCTCCTTGTTTCTGAGCCTCTTCCTCTTACGGATCCTAATATCTGCCATGATACCCCAATAGAGCCAGACAGACATAAACTATTGTAGGGTCGTTCCCCCGTTAAGGTATATACTCGAACGCCTTTGATGGCATCATGGTCGATATCGCCGTATGCGAAAAGGAATGTAAGAACGCTCCCTGCAGTGCACTCAAGGCACAGCTTGTCAAGGTAATGGTGAAGAAAGAGGACTTTGTCGAGTTACAGGAATTCGATGAGATCGTCACCATCGAGGATGCACAGAAAGCGTTCTCAGACGACTATGAGGCATTCATGAAGAGGAACAGGTTCAACGACAAAAACACCCTCTTCCTCGTATCCAGACTCAAGAACGAAGCAGATATCGAAACCCTGAAACCCTACGTGCAGAAGAAATACAACGGATGGGTCGACCTCACCAAACTCAACGATGATGTAAAGAGCCAGGTCCTTGCAAACTGCAGCAAATACGACCACATCACCGGATGGGACAACCTCTCCTTCGACGAATCCGAGGACATCTGTGCACACTGTCCCCTTGCATGGAACAAGGGAACCACCTGTATCGGAACCTTCGGACCTAAGACATCTGCCCTTCCCGAGATCGCAAAGAAGTACGACTGTCCCATCATTGCCTCCGCCTTCGAGAGTGCAGATTCGATGAAGAAGTTCTCTCCCGAGGATGCAAAGGAACTCCTCAGGGAGGCCGAGGTTCTCGAACCCGTCCTCATCAATGAGGGAAAGATGGCCGCACACCGCTACTCCGGACCCGTGGAAAGGATCAAACTCATGGCAAAGGCATGCGTCGAGTGCGAGTGCGGATTCATGTTCATCTGAGATGAAGGGCCCGTGAGGGCCTGTCATCTCATTCTTTTTCAGAAATTTCGATAATGTGGTCGACAAGGTTCCTGAAACCTTTCATTCCGAACTTATCCTCACGGTAGTCCGAGAATCCGACCTTGAATGAAGTGAGAGGATTGCTGCCGATCACGTGCATCTCGTTGTGGAGCATCCAGTAGACGAGCTCGTTGTATGCTGCATCGGCACCGTCATGCTGTGCAACGGTGATGACCGCCCCGAGTTTTCCGTGAAGTCCCCTGTCTCCCTTGGAGAGGACATATGCTGCCTTCTCAAGGAACAGTTTCATGACACCCGGCACCCCTGCCGCATAGGCGGGTGCTGCCAATACTATGAGGTCTGCTTCCCTCATGACGGAAAGGATCTCGTTGGTTCCGTCGGCCTCATCCATGCACCTTCCATCATGCCTCATCTCACAGGTGTTGCATTCGTTGCAGGGAGTGAAATGGTACTCATACATGGGAACGTGAAGGGATTCGATTCCTGCTTTCTCCAGTTCCTCGATGAGATCTCCTACAAGGTTTCCGGTGTTTCCGATGGGGACGGCGCTGCCGTTGAGAATAAGGGCCCTCATGTTTTCCGCAACCCCCAATTACGATTTATGCTCTTCGCAGGGTACGGCCCCTGTCTCGATCACATAGAGGATATTGTCATCATCATCGAGGAAGGATGTGCTTACCCCCATAGGGAGCCTCTTGGGATCCATCTTGAAACGTACACCCTCGTCGATCATACGGCGGTGGAAATCATATGGTTCCTCCACACCGATGAATATCCCGGTATCGATACCGCAGTTCTCCGAACGGAAGATACGGAGGGTCGCATGTCCCCTGCGCACGACAGCTTCCTCCGGACCGCTGTAAAGAACATCCATCATCAGGATGTCACGGTAGAAGGCAACGGCCTTCATTGGGTCTTTGGAAGGTACGCTTGACATGAATATGGTCTCGGGAAGTCCTTCAGTCGTGTATGTGAAGTTACCTCCGTGGGGGTCACCGATGGGCATGCTCTGGGTATTGTGTGCATAACCCTTTAACCCTTGTCGTCGTTAGGTGTCACAGAGAGTAATAGCCATGAGCAAACCTATGTTCACTGGAGAAGAGATCGAGGAGGAGACCAGGCGTCTTCACACCCTCGAGAACATCAAACATGTAATCATCGTCATTTCCGGAAAGGGAGGAGTAGGTAAGAGTACCGTCTCCTCCAACATCGCAGAGTCCCTTTCCATGGCAGGATACGTCACCGGAATCATGGACCTTGACATCACCGGACCCAACATCCCTAAGATGTTCCACATCGAGGAAGAGAAGCTCACCGTCGACGACAACAGGCTCCTCGTCCCCGTGGATGTTCCCCCGTCCCTCAAGGTCATCTCCATGGCCTTCCTGCTTCCCAGCACCGACACCGCCCTCACCTGGAGAGGCCCTGTCAGGTCCAGCGCAGTACAGCAGTTCATCGAGGATGTCAACTGGGGTCCCCTCGACTACCTCGTCATCGACATGCCTCCGGGAACCGGTGATGAGGCACTGTCCATCATCCAGCTCATCCCCAAGGCAGATGGTACCGTCATCGTCACCACCCCCCAGGACGTTTCCCTGCTCGATGCAAAGAAGACCGTCACCTTCTCCGCACTCGCCAAGATTCCGATCATCGGAATCGTCGAGAATATGAGCGGATTCGTCTGCCCCCACTGCGGCGAGGTCACCAACATCTTCAGCGCAGGCGGAGGAGAAGATGCTGCCAACCAGCTCGGAATCCAGTTCCTCGGACGCGTTCCCATCGAACCCGGTGTCTGCAAGGCCGGTGACAAGGGAATGCCTATCGTGATCGACGATCCCGACTGTGCATCCGCAAAGGCATTCAAGGCCATTACCAAGAAGATCGTTCAGACCATCGAGAACGACCAGGCCTATCTGGAAGCCCAGAGAAAGAAGGATGAAGCACAATGAAAGTAGGTGTGATAGCCGAAGGAGATTCCCTCGATGCATTGGTCGGAGAGGACTTCGGCCACGCACCCTACTTCCTCATCGTCGACCTTGACACATACGACTACACCGTGGTCGAGAACGAGTATGCCAAGGGAGACGGCGCAGGATACAAGGTTGCAAACGCGATCGTTGGCCTCGGAGTAGACGCGGTCATCGTGGGCGGAATCGGAACCCACGGACTGAAGATTCTTCAGGATGCCAAGATCCGCGTACTGTACGATGCAGACGGAACCGTTGAGGAGAACCTCGACGACCTCAAGAACCGCATCGAACTTGAAAAGAAATTCGAAGGGAAACAGTAAAGGCCCAGGCCTTTACACTCCCTGTTTATTTCCCCAAATTATCTTATGAAGCTGGGGAAGGACCCTTACATCCAGTTTTTTAGAGACAACCTCTTCCGCAAGGAGTTCCAGACTGAGTCCGCCCACGGGGCTGAAAATGACATTGGTCTTCACGGGATGCTCCTTCAGGAGATTCTCCGCATATTCCAGATCGGTACGGTCGGAAATGACAAACTTAAGCTGGTCCTTCATGGAAAGGATATCTAGATTGCTCATGAGCATCCTGTCCTGCATACCGGATGAAGGGCATTTGATATCCATACTGATGATGATGTTTTCGGAGACTGGCACTACTGAGATGTCCTTTGATCCGTTGGTCTCCAGGACCACGGTCTTGCCTGCATCCACAAGTGCCTTTAGAAGCTCGGGGGCCTCTGACTGTTCCAGAGGTTCACCGCCGGTGAAGCAGACGTTTTCCACATCTCCGACAAGTGCCAGGACGTCCTTGACAGACATCTCCTTTCCGATCGAATAATCCTGCGAGAACCCTGTGTCGCACCAGGAGCAACGGAGGTTGCAGCCTGCAGACCTGATGAAATAGGTCAGACGGCCGATCTTCAGACCTTCGCCCTGGAGGGACAGGAAGTTCTCGACGATCCTCACTGCTGGACACCATCCACGTAGGGGATCTCGTCCTTGTATCCGGCCTGCCTGAATCCTTCGAGCCTGAGCCTGCAGGAATCGCAGTGTCCGCATGCCTTCTCTCCGCCGTTGTAGCATGACCAGGTGAGTTCCAGTGGTGCACCCAGTTTCTTTCCCATGCGGACGATGTCCGCCTTGGAACTGCGGAGGATGGGGGTCATGATCTTGATGGGGTTTCCCTCGACACCGGTCTTGGTTCCCCTTGCAAGCATCTCCTCGTATGCCTCGAAGAACTCGGGGCGGCAATCGGGATAACCTGAATAATCGACAACGTTCGCACCGATGTAGATCCTGTCTGCATCGACTGATTCGCAGAGTCCTGCGGCGATGCTGAGGAATACTATGTTCCTTGCAGGCACATAGGTTACGGGAATCTCCTCGGAGAGTTCTCCTTCCCTGTCCATAGGGACATCGATGTCCTTCCTGGTGAGTGCGGAACGGAATGAACTGAGGTTGAGGTCGATGACTACATGGTTGACATTGTAGTGCTTGCACACGTTCTCTGCGGAGATGAGTTCCTTGGTGTGCCTCTGACCGTATCTGAAGCTGATGGCGGTGACCTCGCATCCGTCTGCGAGTGCCTGTGCCAGAGTGGTAGTGGAGTCGAGTCCTCCGGAGAGAAGTACTACTGCCTTGGACATCAGAACACCACCGTGTACCATGCGGTCTGTCCGCGTTCCTCATCGAGTCCGATGGAAAGGGACCTGACATTGGAAGGGATCTTGACTTCCCTGACCATGCGTTCTGCCATCATCTTGGTCATTTCCTCCGCGGTGGTGGTAGGAACATCGAGCATCCTGACGTCCATCTCGGGGAACATATACTTCTTGCCGTTGCATTCAACGTACACATATCCGTCCCTGGTCTCGATGTTCACGATCTTGGATTTTGCGGGAAGAAGAATTGCGTGGTCCATCTCATCCATCATCTTCCTTAGGAGTTTCTTGAGGTCGACGAAATCCATAAGCATGCCGTCCTCTCCGATGTCTCCTTCGAGACGGAGACGGAGGACATAGCTGTGTCCGTGGAGCCTGGAACATTTCTCGTGGTTGGGTATGAAGTGGCATGCGGAATACTTGATTCCTGCATGTTCTCCGTCGATCTCGAGGATGCTCATTCTTTCATCCCTGCCAGTTTCATTGCGAGAATGATAGAGTCGGTATAGTCGGTCTTGACCCTGGAGGTGTCGACGAACACCTTGTCGGTGTTGATTACGGGGGCACCGTATGCGGGTGCTCCGCCGATGAAGTGCATGGTCCTGAAGATGAGGTTGCCGGTGATTCCGTTGGGCGCAACGATAAGGTCGGCTTCTTCCACTGCATCTTCCACAAGGATCTCGGCATCATAGGAGTCATATCCTTTCTTGTTGAGCTGTTTGACAATCTCCATTGCATCAGAGATGGTCTGGTCGACGACATCGTTCCTTCCGATATCCTCGTCCCTTCCTCCGGACATGATCGCAATGCGTACGTTCTCGCATCCGAGTTTCTTCATGAGCTTGTCGGAGCGCTCCGCCATGGAGACACGGTCCTCGATGGTCCACCCCTCATCGATTCCGACGGGGGTAACGAGGACTGCCTTGTCCCTGTATCCGAGGATGACTACCCTCTGCAGGTGAGTAAGTCCGAGTGCCTTCTTGACCATGGGAAGCAGCTTGGAGGAGGACATGTCTCCGCGGACAGCGGCATCGATTACACCGCTTGCGAGGTCATCCGCCAGTTTCTGGGGATCCCTGTAGATGATCACATTAGGATTGTTGAGAGCGCGTACGCTGGTCTCAACGTATTTGGAATCAGGGGCACAGCCGATACCTACCTTCACGTTCGGAAGGTCTTCGCCCAAAAGATAATCGGACTTAAGCATACCCAGACAATCAAAAACTGATTATTTATTTGTAGTGGGGAAACCAGCAAAAACGTATCAGATCGAGTCAAATACGTACTGTTCCCAGGTACGGAGACCCAGTACGATCTCGGCCTCCGGGATCGTCAGCATAGGGTGGTCGTAACGGACCGAATCATCCATTGCGATCCTGGGACACGCAGTGTTGACATATGCATCGACTCTGTACGGGAGAAGTGCTGCGGGAGACACCTCATCGGTGACCAGACGGTAGACATCCTTTCCGGCGGCACGTAGCTGCTCCTCGATCCTGTCGGCAGCGTCCCTACGGCACTGACCTACCTTTCCGCAGAGAATAACAAGGTATTTCTGCGCCTTTTCTGCAGAACAGATGGCTGCAAAACGTTTCCTGAGAATCCTGTCCCTCTTGTCATCAACGCTTCTGATCTCGCCGGTGACGGGGTTGAGGATGATGACCTTCTTCTCCACTCCGAAGGTGGCAGCGAGTGGATGGAAATCTCCCTCACCGAGGAAAAGATAGGATTCGACCTCATCCTGTACCGCGATGGCTGCGGAACAGTTGCATCCGAGAACCTGTCCGGGGTAGCAGATGCGGTCGTCGCCTTTTCCGATGACGGCCTTCCTTCCGGTCGCTTCGATGATCTCCTTCGCCTTAGGAAGGAGATGGACATACTGCACGGATGCCAAAAGACCCAGAGTCTGAGGAAGCTGGTCTGCATATGCCTTCAGGGGTTCTTCGATATCCACGTCCGCACGGGCCTCGATGTAGAGGACGTTGTCATCCTGAGGCATGTTGGGGATGGGAGAATGACCGAAATGAACCAGAGCTTCGGCATAGCTTTTGTAATTCGTATAGAGATCGCAGGCACCATAACAGGGGTAGCCTAGAATAACGACCTTCGCTCCAGTATCTTTGAAAATAATATCGGAAAGTTCCGTTGCCCGGAGCTTAAGGCCTTCCGGAAGCTGGAGAGCGACAGAGGAAAACCCTCTGCCGCGAATCCAGCTTTCGATTGTGTCAATCTGCAGATTGAACAGCATCAGTGGACGAGTTCCAGTCCCTTCTCTACATCAATGTAGCAGGGGGAGGGGAGCTTCATGGAGGCTCTCCAAAGAGCCTCTTTGACTGCGGTTGCGTTGTTGGCCTCAGTGTAGACAGTGTAGATTGCCTGGTTGCACTCGAGCCTTGCTGCGGTACCGACGGTCTTTCCAAATGCACGGCGCATTCCACTGGACACACGGTCTGCTCCTGCTCCGGTTGCAAGCTTGTTCTCCCTGAGGACGACGTGGGGGTATGCCCTTACCTTGAAGTGGTAAGTGTCGATGGAGAGCTTGGAAAGAACCCTGTTTGCTGCGATACGTCCGGCTTCGATTGCGGTGTGCCTGACCTGAACGCGGTTCTTTACTTTGAGGGTGAATACTACGGGGAACTCAGCTTCTTTCCTGACGTTACCCATTTCGAACTGACTGATCCTTACAGCAGGAACTCCTCCCATATACTCACGGCGAGTATATGCCATTCCGGTGATCCTTCTGTACATCGATGCTGGCTTTCTTACCATTGATGCCACCTACTAATAGTGAATGAACACCCAAATCTCAAACGCTATATAACCCTATTGTTGGTTTTTGGGATGGGCGTAACTGTTTGCGCGTATTCTTTTATAATATATAATAGAAAGTCGACAAACAGACTTTATATTAGTCTCTCAGTAGAGTTGGCAGATAATATGGCCAAACACATGCCGCGCAAGGATATCCGCAGGATCGGCAACGAACGCGTTTCAATCCTTGTCAACCTCTCCCGCGAAGCGGTCAAAGAGGGCAAGGACGAACGTGCCAGACGCTATGTCGAACTCGCACGCGCAGTCTGCGGAAAGGCCCAGACGGAGATGCCCGGTGACTTCAGATACTGTAAAAAGTGTCTGCTGCCCCTCGTACCCGGTACCAACTGCACGGTCAGACTGACCGGCGGCAAGATCGTATCGAGTTGCAGCTGCGGTAACCTGTGGCGCATGCCGTATCTGAAGGAGCAGAGAAAATGACTGAGGCAAAAGCCAGAAAGGCAATCATCAAACAGGCGCTCGACATCGACGTAACCGTCCACGTCGGAAAGGACGGTGTCGACGAACAGCTGAACGCAGAGGTCGTCCAGCAGATCAAGAAGAGACGCATCATCAAAATCAAGGTTCTTAACAACGCGGAGAGCGACACCACCGATGTCGCAAACGAGATCGCGACCGCCACCAACACCGTCGTGGTCGATGTGCGCGGAGGAGTTATCATCCTCACCGACAAGAGATACTGGGACTCCCAGTGTCAGAAGAAGACACCCTAATCAGGATCAAGAAGGCTGAATTCAAATGATCGACCTAAAATTCCTCAAGGCGAACCCCGAGATCGTCAAAGAGAACATCAAGAAGAAATTCCAGGACCAGAAGCTCCCCCTCGTCGACGAGGTCATCGCACTGGATGCCGAGAACCACCAGATCACCCTCGACCTCAACAAGATGAGGAACCAGAGGAACGTCCTCTCCAAGGAGAACTCCAAGATCGTCGGAGAGATGAAGAAGACCGAGGATCCCGCTGTCAAGGCAGACCTCGAGAAGAAGCTCGAGGACAACAAGAACCACGTCAAATCCCTCGGAGACGACATGGCCGCACTCGAGAAGAAGCAGGAAGAGCTCAGCGAGGCAATCAAAGCCAAGATGATGGTCATCCCCAACATCCTCGACGACGACGTCCCCATCGGAAAGGACGACTCCGAGAATGTCGAGATCACCAAGTACGGTGAGCCCGTCGTCCCCGCATACGAGGTCCCCTATCATGCGGATATCACGGAGAAGTTCAGCGGACTCGACCTCGACTCCGCACGCCGCGTATCCGGAAGCGGATTCTACTACCTCACCGGAGACATTGCAAGGCTCCACTCCGCCATCCTCTCCTACGCAAGGGACTTCATGATCGGCAAGGGATTCACCTACTGCGTGCCCCCCTTCATGATCCACAGCGAGGTCGTCAACGGAGTCATGAGCTTCGCCGAGATGGATGCCATGATGTACAAGATCGAGGGAGAGGACCTCTACCTCATCGGTACCTCCGAGCACTCCATGGTCGGAAGGTTCATCGGAGAGAACATCCCCGAGGAAAGCCTGCCCCTCACCCTCACCAGCTACTCCCCCTGCTTCCGTAAGGAGAAGGGAAGCCACGGTATCGAGGAGCGCGGAGTCTACAGGATCCACCAGTTCGAGAAACAGGAGATGGTCGTCATCTGCCACCCCGACGAGAGGAGGGAATGGTTCAACAAGATGTGGAACTTCACCGTCGAATTCTTCAGGACCCTCGACATCCCCGTAAGGACCCTCGAGTGCTGTTCCGGAGATCTTGCAGACCTCAAGGTAAAATCCCTTGACGTCGAAGCATGGAGCCCCAGGCAGAAGAAGTACTTCGAGGTCGGAAGCTGTTCCGATCTCGGTGACGCACAGGCAAGGCGTCTCAAGATCCGTGTCGCAAAGAAGGACGGAACCAAGTACTACGCCAACACCCTCAACAACACTGTCGTTGCTCCCCCCAGGATGCTTATCGCATTCCTCGAGAACAACTACCAGGAAGACGGCACCGTCCTCATCCCTAAGGCCCTCCAGCCTTACCTCGGCGGAATCACCCGTCTCGTCGGAAAACAGTAAACCCCATCAAAACGGGACCGGGGGATTTCTCCCCGGTCTCAGATTTCCATATTCTCAAAATTAACAAGAAGATCGGCCGCTCCGATCCTGACACCCTTGCCGTCGTTGAGAAGTTTATCGGAAATGGTGACCATTGCATCGCGGAGGATCTTGGAATTCATACCATATTGTACGGAGATGTATGCCTCCATCCATGCGGCTAGATTATCGCATGCCTTGATGGCATCGCAATCCCTTTCGAAATTCTCTTGGTGCTCAAAGGGCTTCAGTGCCATGCAACCTAGTTCCTCATGCCAGGATTCTGGAATAAGGTCGTGTACCTTGTCTACGAACATCTCGGTCTCGATTTCACTGAGAATATTGGGGAGTTCAGTGGAACTGTTCTTCACGGGAGTGATCACATCCTTGGTAAGGACCTCGGGCAGATCGTGGAACAGTCCGCTGTAGAAATCATTGTACAGCTGCCTTCCGGAGACTCCCTTGTCAAGATCGTTCAGATATACGGAATCGGCGACAAGGATACAATGACCCAGCACGGTTGTCTTGGGTTCCCTGGGAGTCCTTGCCCACCTCTGCTGGCACCTGAGCTGACCGAGAAGGTTGATGAATCCGTATAATTTCGATTCACGGTTTTTGAGTGCGTCCATTCCCGCTAGGCCGAGATCCATGAATCCATTAACCTGGTTTTCAATAGCCTCGGCAGTATCGTTGATTCCGTACGATGTGCTGTTCACACCTTTGATCAGATCGAATTCATAGCGTGTCGCAAGATAGTGTGCCGCGCTGATGATATCGTCCTCTTTGGATTTGTTATCGGAATTCAGGTAGTCCTTGAACCTTTCCATGAAAGATTCCGTCATATCGGGGACGAGTCTGGAGAACTCCTTGAAGACGTAATCATTGATCTCGGTCTTGTGACTCTCCATGATCTTGTGATACACAGGAGGCTTGATGTCAGTGATAGCAATCCTCTGTATGAATGAAAAGAGTGTATGCTCGATGATGATGTTCCAGTCGACGGAATTACCTGCATCCTCCTCGCATTTTCCCAAGACCCAGGCAATGATCGCCTTATGGGCCTGTTTGTCGAGTTCAGTTAGGTCGACGGTACGGAAATGGTCGTTCCACCTGTGCATGTTCGCGGCATTGAACAGATAATAGAGCATTGCCGCATTCAGGTTCTTCTTTTCCTTCTCGATTCCGTTTTCCATGCATATCCCCCGACATTCACTGCTTCCTATCGCGGACTGTCGATCCACTGGAAGATTTCTCGGCAGCTTCCCTCTGTCCCTCGTATTCCCTCAGAATGGATTCATTATTCTTCAGGTCGAGATACAATGTGAATATACCCACCATCGTCAGAACGAATCCCGCATACATCACGAGAATGGGAATACCCAGTTTTAGAAGTCCGGTTGTGCTGAGCATACCGGACACGGAACATACCAGGCCCACAGCGATGTAGATGAATCCGAGTTTTGCTACCGATGCCATAACGGTATGCCATATTGCCTACCCTATATATACTGCAGTAATAAGCAGACATATGGCCGAACCAACCAATATAAACGCAGTCCATTATACCGCCAATCATGACTAACGGCATGAAAGTGTCAGACAGACTCGCAGCCATCCCCATGTCCGGGATCAGGAAGATGTTTGACCTAGCCAAACCCGATTCGATCAACCTCGGACTCGGAGAACCCGACCTTGAACCCCCTATGGAGGCCATCGAGGCCATGGACAGGGCGGCAAGGGCAGGAAAGAACAAGTACTCCGCAACCGCGGGAATCCCCGAACTCAGGGACTCCATCGCACAGTACTATCATGAGTACAACCCCGAGCTGACCGGAAAGAACGTCATCGTAACCCCCAGCGGATCCACCGCACTCCTGGAGATCACCCAGGGATTCATCGACCCCGGAGACGAGGTCCTCGTGCCCAGCCCCGGATTCGTCATCTACGGGCCCCATGCCAAACTCGCAGGCGGAGTCCCTGTCGAATATAAACTCACAGAGGGCGACTTCCAGCCCGACATCGACTACATCCAGGAGAAGATCACCTCCAAGACCAAGATGATAGTCGTCAACACCCCCTCCAACCCCACCGGAGGAGTCCTTTCCGAGGAGAACCGCGACGCACTCGCCGACATCGCCAAGGACAAGAACATCATGATTCTCGCCGACGAGGTCTACGCACCTTTCATCTACGAGGGAAAACACAGCTCCTTCCTGCCCTATCTCGACAGGGCCATCGTGGCAAGCGGATTCTCCAAGATGATGGCGGTCACCGGATGGAGGCTCGGATTCGCCATCACCAACGAAGAGGCCATGGATGCACTCATCAAGATGCAGTATCACGTCTGTGCCAGCCCCGGAATGCCCGCAATGTACGGAGTCAACGAGGCCCTCCCCCACATCGAGAAATACCTCGAGAACGCAAGGAAGGTCTACAAGGCAAGGCGCGACCTCATCACCAAGAGGATCAACGAAATCGACGGCATGAGCCTCATCGCACCCAAGGGAGCATTCTACGCATTCCCCAGCTACGACATGGACATCTCCTCCCAGGACCTGGCCACCGAGCTGATCAAGCACGGTCTCGTGTGCACCCCCGGATCCGCATTCGGAACCTTCGGGGAGAAACATCTCAGGTTCTCATACGCGGCTAACGAGGAGAAAATCAATAAAGGAATGGACATCCTTGCGGATGTAGTCAGCAAGATCAAAGGAGGCAGAATATGAGCGATGAATACTACGATCCCAACGCGGCACTCTTTGCCGGAGAGGAACCCGAACAGAAATCCGAGGAACAGGAGGCCTTCGAGTACGTTTACGGAAGGAACCCGAACAGGGTCAGCGCACTGACCGACCTCTGGTTCGAGAACCTTATGACCAAGATCAACGAGATGGAACTCCCCAGCGAAGAAGCAAAGATGAAGATGATCTTCAAGCTTACCGCCGGCGGAATCCTCGATATGCTCGGAGATTCCCAGGCACCTGGAGTCGCACCCGATGTAATGTGCGACCTCGACATGTTCATGGGTCTGGCACTCACCAACCTCCGCTTCAAGGTCGACCTTCTCAGAGAACAGCAGAAGGCACTCCAGACCATCGATCCCGATCAGTTCGAGAACGATGAGGAGTATGTCAGGGCACTTTCCGATGCAGAGGATGCGTGGTGGGACATCGCACAGCCCATGCTCGACAAGAGGAACCCCCGCGACGCCATCAAGGAAACCCTCAGAAAATACGGATTAGAATGACCACCGTCCACGCGTCAGCACCTGGAAAATTCGTCATCCTCGGCGAGCATGCAGTAGTCTACGGCAAACCGGCCATAGCCCTTGCCATGGACATGCGTTTCAGCATGCGTGCCCACATCAACGACGATTTCAAGATAAACGGCGCGCCGGCGAACAGTTACAACATGAGCCCCCACATGAGGTACATTTCAGAACTTCATGGAAACACCCCCATCTCGATCTACATCGAGGAGAGGATTCCCTCGGGCTCGGGACTTGGCTCCTCCGCGGCACTTTCCAATGCATATTCTGCTGCCGTGAGGATGCTCAAGCACCTTCCTACCGATAAGGAAAGTATCGCCAGGGAGGCCTTCCAGGCCGAATTCAACGCCCAGGGCAGGGGAAGTCCCATGGATACCTCCGCATCCGCACAGGGAGGAGGAATCGCACTCAACGTTCCCTACAAGGATGAGGATTTCCTGTGGAGGATTGAGAAAGGTGACAGGGCCTGGGACATATCCAAAATCGACGTTCCGAAGATGACCTTCGTCATCGGCAACACCGGCGTGAAGGCACCTACCGGACCTCTTGTGGAGAAGGTTCGCAAATACAAGGACAGCAACACCTTCGCAAGAGGAATCGTTGACGAGATCGGCACCGTGACCCTCGAGGGAATGGATGCCATCAAAAAGAACGACCGTGTCAAACTCGGTTCGCTCATGACCTACGACCACAAACTCCTCTCCATCCTCGGAGTATCTTGCCCCCAGCTGAACAAGCTTGTGGAAGCCGCACTCCCTTATTCCTACGGTGCGAAACTAACAGGTTCCGGCGGAGGAGGCTGCATGGTCGCCCTTACTGACAAACCCGAAAAGGTGGCGGAAGCCATCAGCCTGCACGGCGGAACCCCCTATATTGTCAAGAGCGGAGCTCCCGGCGTACAGGTCGAGGTCAAGACAAAACACAAGCACTGATATCCGTCAGCGCATATCTGGCACATCCGGGATCGGATGTAATTTATGGAAAACGTGTAAAGGTAATTGGGGCCCGAAGGCCCCGTTATAGTTTCAGATGAGGTCCTCGAATCCCTCGACGACCTGGGGGAACTTGTCCTTGATCGCTTTCAGGAGGTTGAAGACGTTGACCTCTTTGATGTCGGCGGTTGCGATGATCTTGACAACCTGGTTGATGGTATCATCATCAAGGGTTGCAAGCCTCTCCTTGGCGAACCAGTTCCTGTAGAGCTTGTCCTCCATCCTGTCGCGCCACATCTTCTCGTAGGGCTTGAGTGCTGCCTTGGAGAAGTCGCCGGTCTTGTTACACTCGGAAAGAACCTTTCCTGCGTACATTCCGGTCCTGCATGCGTGGCAGATTCCTCCACCGGTGATGGGGTCGATGA
>JAKSHV010000090.1 GCA_024399225.1 archaeon
CTGGATTACTCCGAAGCCTAAGGGGTTTGATATCAATCCTTCGGACGCCTCGGCGGCATACCGTTGGGATCGAGCGGTTTGTTCCATCTTCCTTTTGACAGGAAGGTCTCCTCAGCGTAACCGTCCATCTTCTTGTACAGAGAATACGGGATCGAGAAGGAGAACTTGTCAGGATCTACGAATTTCCTCACAAAGAACTCGGTGAGGCCCACGATGCATTTGGGATCCTCCTTCCTGCTTTCCAGAATTGGCATGAGGTAGAGATTCTCACAGCTGAGTGCATACCTCATCTCTACAGGCGAGTCGTTGCTTTCACGGGCATACCCTGCAAGGACCATCAATGCCGAGATGTGCTGAGGGTCTGCGAAGAACACCACGACCTCGGGTTCTATTCCGCGTGCCTGGGTCTTGGAAAGAGGTTCGAAGACGATGTAGTCCTCTGTGGTGAATGGAACGGGAAGCATGTCGAGATAATTGTCAACCACGCGTTTGGGTGAATCGAAATATCCGTTCATGGTCGAATATGCATCCGCAAGACCCATACGCTTGTCACTGTCGGAGATGCAGAACCCCGACATGGGTCCGCCACAACGCAGATCATTCGGTGCACCGTAGATGGATCTGCCTTCTTTGACCGATGGGAGGAAGAAGGATTTGATCACACAGTGTTCCTCCGCCACCTTCTCCGAATCCTCGGGAATATCCTTGGTGTGGTAGATGGCTATAGGCGGATACTGGTTGTCAAGGAGCTCTACAAGTCTTCCCATGTTATCATCTCGTAAAAGTAGGGGGACGTATCCCCCTTGGTTAATCAGTTTTTGAGGTGTTTGGCTGCGTGATCGGAGATGTACTCGATATGCAGAAGTCCAGTGTTGGGACTCCTGTTCACGGATGCCCTCACCCCGTAGACATTAAGGAGGTTCTCGGGAGTGAGCACCTCCTCCGGGGTACCGCTTGCGACGATCTTTCCCTTCTGGAGAAGGTAGAGCCTGTCACAATACTCGGCAGCGATGTTCAGATCGTGAAGAGCAGATAATACGGTAAGTCCCAGACTCTTGACGACATCCATCAGCTGGAGCTGATATCTGATATCAAGGTGGTTCGTAGGTTCATCGAGTACCATGCAAGGAGTCTTCTGCGCCATAGACCTAGCGAGAACAATCCTCTGCTGCTCTCCTCCGGAAAGGGTGCTGAAGCTACGGTCCCTGAACTCATACATACCTACTTTCTTGAGGCATTCGTCTGCAATGTCGAAGTCCTCCTTGTTGTCGAACTCCATAGATTTCTTATGGGGTGCACGGCCCATCAGGACCACGTCGATGACCTTGAAATCGAAGGGAGAATAGGTGTGCTGGGGAACCACGGCGGTCTTCAGAGCACTGTCATGGATAGAGATATCCCTAAGGTTGCTTCCGTCGATGACGATGTTTCCCGTATACTTGGACAGAGTACGGTAGACTGCTTTGAGCAGGGTGGACTTACCGCTTCCGTTAGGGCCAATGAGTCCGACGAACTCTCCGGGTTTCACTTCGAGGGTGACATCGTCCACGATGATCTTGTGTCCGATCTGTATCCCTACGCTGTTTAGATCTATCATCTCAGTTACCTCCGAAGTTGTAGGTCCTTCTGATCATGATGTATGCGAACACGGGTGCACCACAGAATGCGGTCAGGATACCGATTGGCAATTCACTTCCTGGGATGATCGTACGGCATAGGACGTCACAGACGACCATGAAAAATCCTCCTGCCACGGCACTGACGGGGAGGAGTTTCCAGTGATTGGTACCGGTCAGTCCTCTGATGACGTGGGGGATGATAAGTCCCACGAAACCAATCATTCCGCAGAAACATACGGAGGTTGCTGTGAGCAGTGCGGTGAATACAACATATAACCTACGCTTTTTGGAAAGGTCGATACCCAAGGTGGTGGCGACCTCGTCACCGGTAAGCATAGTATTGAGGTGACGTACCTGGGTGATCATGAATACTGCGGAAATGAGGAAGACGACGATGGGGATTCCCACCTTCTCCCAGGTAGCGCTTCCGAAAGATCCCATGAGCCAGAATGTGATTTCCTGCATCTCATCCTTGTCTGCGAACAATACTACAATGAGATTTGATACAGCACCGAATAAACTTGAAATGATTGTTCCGGAGAGGACAAGTTTGACACTTGTGGTCCTTCCTCCGGCAGAGGATAAGATAAGAACCGCCATTGCGGAGAAGAACGATCCTGCGAATGCCATTGAGGCGATTCCGTATTTTCCGAAAACAGATCCGAGGAACCCTACGACACCGACGGCGATTGCCACGGTAGCTCCGAGTGATGCACCGGAGGACATACCGAGGATGTAAGGATCTGCAAGAGGATTCTGGACAGTTGCCTGCATTACAACTCCGGCGATTGCCAGTGATGCACCGACGACTGCCGCCATGATTACCCTGGGAGCACGCATGTTGATGACAATGACGTATTTCACACCCTCAGACCAGGTGGCGGGATCATCGAGGACAATATGTCCGAATGAGATTTTGTACAGGATATTGTGGTAAACGATATACCACACATCAGAGAAATCAATATGGTATGCACCGATCGAGATACCCATGATCATAGCAACGACTGTGAACGCACCGAGTAATCCCACGAGGGCAAGGGTAGAGAGGTTTCCGAGCCTTTCCTTAACGTATCCCATAATATCACCGAAAAATGAAGGGGATGGGGGCAGATGCCCCCAAATGGTTTTTCACTTACTCGACGAGGTCGGGATAGAGACAGCCGAAAATCTTCTCGAGAATTCCGTTCTGTACGACTCCACCCATGTAAAGCTCGTAGAATCCAAACACAAAGACGTTGTCTCCGACTGCGGCTGCAAGGTCGCTGTAGGGGACGTTGTCCCTGAATGCCTGAATGGTCTCCTCGGCGGTCTTACCAGACCTGTTGAAGAGGAAGACTGCGTCAACGATACAGTTATCATCGTCGTCGTAGCAGTAAGCGAGGATCTCCTCGGTAGTCTTGCGGACCATTCCTGCATCTACAACGTCGATTCCTCCAACCTTGGAGATGAGGTCTCCACAGAAGTACTGGGCTCCGTAAAGGAAGGTTCCAGACTCAGCAGAACCGTCCTCGATGACGATGACCCTCTTCTTCTCGGTGACGTTGTTGGTGGCGAGTTTCTCCTCAGAGGCTGCAACAGATGCGGTGAATGCACTGGTGATCTCGTCAGCCCTGTCGGCCATGTTCATGATGAGTCCGAGGGTGTTGATGAGAGTGTAGTAGTCAGCCAGAGTCTTGTTGTAGACGTTACAGCTGAAGACGTTGCATCCGCGCTCGTTCCAGACTCCGGGGGTTCCGACGGTCCACTGTCCGCCGTCCTGCCAGGAGGAAGACCATCCAAGGATGAGGTCGGGCTCTGCTGCAACGATAAGTTCGGTGGAGTTGGTGACGTTCTCGTACTCGGTCCTTCCGGGGAGGCTGTTGTATACGGCCTGGAGCTCAGTGTTGACACAAGCGTAGGAGGAGTTTGCACAGGACATGACGATGTTGTCCTTGAGTCCGAAGAGAAGTGCAACCTCGGTGGTTGCTTCGTAAAGGGTGACAATCTTGGTAGGCCTGTGGGTGACGGTCTGCTCGACGGGGTCGGTGAATCCGTTGGCCTTGGTGGTGTAGGAAACAGGGTAGTATGCAGAGTCCTCAGGGGTCATGAATGCAAGGTAGACGTTCTCACCTGCGTTTGCAGTGATGGTTGCGGTTCCGTTAGCGTACTTTGCTGCGGAGCATTTGAGGTCCTTGTCCCACTGGACTGCGGTGTCTGCGGTCTCATCCATAAGAGAGTCGAGCCTGTAAGGGACGGAAATGGTTGCCTTACCGGAAACTGCGAGTGCGGTTCCGGACTCGTTGCAAACAGTGAAGTTTGCCATTGCGCGTGCCTCAGTGTACTTCTCTCCGATGACCTTGACGATCTCTGCGGAGTCAGAAACGACCTTGCTCTTGAGAACAACGGTTCCGGAGAGCTTTGCGATTGCATCAGTCATGGTGGCATCAAGGGCGATGTCATTGTTTCCAGTCCTGATGACGAGGTTCTTCTTTGCGTCTACGACCTGTTTGAGGTCAGATGCGTTGAAGGAAACGGTGGACTCTGCGCCGGAGGCTTTGAGTCCGATGATCAGTTTGTCGCCGGATGCGTCGGCAAGACCGGCTGCGAGGTCGTCCCCGCTGAGAACTGCACCGCTGTCTACGGAGATGGCGGCGGGTTCGACATTCTTTCCGTCGTCGTTGTTCATTACAACAGCGACTCCGGCGATTGCAATAACCGCAACTACTGCGATTGCTGCAATCATGATGACTTTGTTATCCATTGTATCACTTGGATTATAAATCCGAATCTATTTCATCGGATTACGGTATATAACTGATTACCCAAGTTGTTACAACATAGATTTACTAATATGTCAGACAAATAATGACAATTTGCGGAATTGTCTACATAATGTCTTCCTAATTATTGTCCATTTGTGCATAACAAATTACTCCAATGTACATTTTATACAATTTAAGTATTATTTTTATATATACCTAAATTTACATAATCTCCGTGTGTCTGAACTGGAATACAATGACCATTTTGTGATATGCCTCACACCGAGGAATGGTACACAGATCATTTGCAATCCAGATTCTCTCAGGGTCTTCTTCTCCCTTGTTTATGAAGAAATGTCTGTGGTAGACATTGCGGCAAAACTAGAGATTCCAAAAACCACTGCACAGAATAGGATCAACAGACTGTTCAAAGACGGCATCCTTGACAGCAGACCGAGTGACATGGATGCTAGACGCATATTGTACCGCGTATGTGCCATTCCGCTGTTCATTGATAACAACTACAGACCGTGGACATGTCCGCCCAGCGACTGCATATCTAACAACAAGTTGGATGATGAAAGACAGTACTATGAATATTTCATGTCCGTATTCGCCAAACACGTTTTCGAATCCGGGATAAATACCTGGCCTCTGTTTTTGGAGGCAGGTTCTGCTTTGTCCCCCCCCCAGTACGAAAATGATTACCTGAAAGTATTGGATAATGAAGAGAGATTACTCAAAGGGCTGCGCCTCCAAGGGTTACCTGACCTGACCTACGACATTACGTATAGGGCAGAGATTGTGATTGATATCCATCCGAAGAGGACGATGAAAAAAGACCACACCCTGATGTTCGGAGCTGTATCCGGCAATCTCATAACAT
>JAKSHV010000091.1 GCA_024399225.1 archaeon
CCAACCTCTGAAACTTTAACCGGTTCCGGATAAACTCCGGAACCACTCACTTTTTACATATTTCATCGGTTCGAACCCGATTGGGTTCTTGTTTGGATTGTGCCAGAACTTTGTTCAGCACTTGTTGAAAACGAAAAAAAAAGAAAGGGGCTTTCGCCCCTAGAATGGTTTTACTCAACGTAGGGCTTGATGAAGCCCTGGTCCATCATATTGGCAGTGAGTTTCCTGGATCTGCTGATGATGGCTGCTGCCCTCTCGTACTCCTCCTCATAGGTGGTGGAGATACGTGCGACGCCTGCCTTCTGTGCGGCCATTGCGACTGCTGCTGCCTCCCTGGGGAAGACGTCCTCTTCGGACATGTTGGGGACGATGTAATCCTCGGTGATTCCCTTCTCCTCTGCGCACTTGGCAAGCTCGGTTGCTGCTGCGATACACATGTCGTCGGTGATGGTCTTTGCCCTTACATCGAGGACACCACGGAAGATTGCAGGGAATCCCATGGAGTTGTTGACCTGGTTGGGGAAGTCGGAACGTCCGGTTGCGAAGACCTTGCATCCGTGCTCCTTTGCCTCCCAGGGCCAGATCTCGGGAACGGGGTTGGCGGTTGCGAAGATGACGGGGTCGTCTGCCATGACGTCGACGTACTCTGCGGGGATGGTTCCGGGGCCGGGCTTGGATGCTGCGATAAGGATGTCTGCACCTTCCATTGCCTCTTTGAGTCCTCCGGTCTTTCCTGCACCGTTGGTCTTGACTGCGATGTCCCTCTTGAGCCTGTGGAGGCTGTCGAAGTCCTCCCTGGACTGGTTGAGGATTCCCTTGGAGTCGCACATACAAAGATGCTCGGGTTTGAATCCGGTTGCAAGAAGGAGCCTTGCGATTGCAAGGGATGCTGCACCTGCTCCACAGATGGTGACGTTTGCATCCTGGAAGCTCTTTCCAACGAGTTTCATTGCGTTCATTGCACCGGCGACCTCTACGGTTGCAGTACCCTGCTGGTCATCGTGCCATACGGGGATCTTGCAGTCTTTCCTGAGCTCGTCGAGGATGTCGAAACACTTGGGGTTGGAGATATCCTCGAGGTTGATTCCACCGAAGGAGGGTGCGAGAAGCCTTACGGTCTCGATGATCTTGTCGGGGTCCTTGGTGTCAAGGCAGATGGGGACACAGTCGACTCCACCGAGGTACTTGAAGAGCATTGCCTTTCCTTCCATGACGGGCATTCCTGCCTCGGGTCCGATGTCTCCGAGACCGAGAACACGGGTACCGTCGGAAACGACTGCAACGGTGTTCCATTTGCAAGTGTACTCGTAGGCTAGATCAGGGTCTTTTGCGATAGCTTTGCAGGGCTCTGCTACTCCGGGAGAGTACCAGATGGAGAAGTCGTCGAAGGACCTGATGCAGGCCTTGGGGACGGTCTCGATCTTTCCACCGTAGTAGGGGTGCATTTTCATTGCGTCCTTTCCGGGCTTCTTTGCAAGCTCGAGACGCTCCTCAACAGAAAGTTCCTTTGCAGGTGCCATGATAATTACCTCTGATTACGAATTTCGTAAGAAATTCTTCGATTTGATTAGTCCACCGATATACTCTTCCTTTTTATAGATATTTGGTATAGATTATTGATAGAAATGCCAGCCAGTAAATCCAAACCTAAAGTGGTCGTCATCGACGGTTATATCGATGACCCAGCAGCACTAGGAGTGCCGCCGTACATCTCCCCCATGATCAGGGCAGTTGCCGGTGCGGCCATGGATGCTGGGGGCGAAGTGGAGTATATTTCGATAGATATGCTCCGTAACGGCAGGGAATTGCCCGAGGCGGATGTTACCGTTTTACTATCAGGAAACACTGTGCCAGGCAAGTATCTTCGTTCCATGCCGATGTCACTGAAGGAGATCCACAGATACCTTCCCAAGATGTCCGGATGGAAGATGATCGGAGGTTCATCCGCCTACGCTCCCGAGTCCAAAGGCTTCGATTTTCGTATTCACAAGGATTTGGCCGCTTCGCTATACGACGGGATGACTGGCAAAGAGGTCGGAGAGCGTTACAGGACACTTGAGGAATGGAACCGCTGGATGCTGCTCGGTGCGGAAATCGTAACAAAACACCAGGATTTCCCAAATCCGCTTATGGTGGAGATCGAATCCTACCGTGGATGCCACCGCTACGCGTCTGGGGGATGTGCATTCTGCATCGAACCCACTAAGGGAAAGCCTTTGATGAGATCGCCGCAAGACATCCTTGACGAAGCAAGAAAACTCAGGGAACTGGGAGTACGCAACATCCGCGTAGGTGGACAGACCTGCATCATCTCATACGGTTCCGAAGACTTCAAATCGGGAATACCGAAGCCCGTTCCATCCAAAGTGAGAGAACTTTTCGAAGGATTGAAGGAACTGGGATTCGACCACATAAGTGTGGACAATGCCAATCCTGCGGTCGTAGCCACCTATCCTGAAGAATCCAGAGAGATCATACAGATCCTTGCAGACTGTTGTTCATCAGGCAACGTTCTGGCACTCGGACTTGAGTCTGCCGATCCTGCAGTGGAGCGGGCCAATAATCTCAACAGCACCGCCGATCAGGTTCTTGATGCGATAAGAATAATCAACGAGGTAGGTGCAGAAAGAGGCCCCACCGGACTTCCGAAGATCCTTCCTGGCATCAACATCATCTGCGGCCTTGAAGGAGAGACCTTCGAGACCTATCACATGAACATGGACCTTCTCGAAAAGATACGCGATGAAGGACTGATGGTTAGGAGGATCAACATCCGTCAGGTCATCGGATCACGCAAGGAATTCCGTGTAAAGATGAACGAAAAGAGATTCAGGAAATTCAAGGAGGCCGTTCGCGAGGACATCGACCATGCAATGCTGGAACGTATGGTTCCCGTCGGTACGATACTCAAGGATGTCTACATGGAATTCAACGACGGAAAGGTAACTTTCGGAAGACAAGCGGGTTCCTACCCCCTTTTGGTGGGAGTCCCCTACAAACTCGAACTCGAGAAATCCTACGACATCATGGTGACCGAATGGGGATTCCGTTCCATAACCGGAATAACCTATCCGTTCAACATCAACAAGATGCCTATGTCCTCACTCTCCGCCCTCCCAGGCATAGGCGAGAAAAGGGCAACCGCCCTGGCACTCAAGAGACCATTCAGTGACTTCGACGATCTCGGCAGAGTAATCGATGACCCGCGTGTTATCGAGGGCCTGAAAGGATTCATCAGTTTTGACGATACGGACTAATATCCACACCCCAATACAGGCGTATGGACACTCTCCGTGCAGCAAGATATCCGTTCATCAGGGATGCTTCGGCATATGCCGAGGAGAAAACCGATAGTATCGAGGAGCTGCTCACGGGGGCTAGGTACTCCGAGGTAAGGGAGAGGGGTCTGGCACGTGTCATCGGAGCGATGAAGAACCACACCATCCCCGACTACTCGTTATCAACGGAATACAACCGTCTTGTGGAAGTGCTTTCCTACCCTTACGCGAGGATGTTGGTCTCTGTCATCGGTGACAGGCTTCTCATCAAAAGATATGCCCTTGCCGAAGCCGAGCGCATGAATGCCATGCTCTCCAAGGATATCGAATCCATCCCTACACTTCTGGAAGAACTGGAAATCAATGCTACGGTAAACAGGGACGGCACAATGAACCTTCATTTCGCCGATTTCCTGAGATTCTCATATGTCATGAAGGCTGTGGAGTGGAAACTCATCAACATGAATGTCGAAAACGGATACGTCCGTATCAACAACGACAAATTCATCAGACTTCTCCAGAACGCATACAGGCTAAGGGTTGAACAGGAACTTCCTCTCAAGGTCCCCGATGAACTCGCGGTCCACTTCCAGCACGATGTGGGCAAGGTCAATCTTCTCCTTGCCGAAGCCAAGAGCAGGATGGATCCGACCAACGGTGAAGGCATGAAGGATGAATTCCTTCCTCCGTGCATCAAAGCTATCATCGAAATGGCGCAGGCCGGACAGAACCTCCCCCACAGTGCCAGGTTCGCATTGGTGACCTTCCTTCATGCACTTGGCCTGAACTATCAGCAGATCGTTGCCATCTTCGCAGTATCTCCCGACTTCAACGAATCGGTCTCAGAATACCAGATCAAGCACATCACAGGCGAGCTGAACGGAACTGACGGATACACCCCTCCCGAGTGTGGGACCATGAAGACCAACGGTATCTGCTTCAATCCCGATCCGCTATGCGAGCGTATCAAACACCCGCTCAATTATTACAGGATAAAATCCGGAAAAAGGTTCACTCCCCGTAATGAGGAGTGATTCGGGGATTATTCCCCGAGAAGAAAATCATTCTTTTTTGTCCTCATTACAGAGGTTGCGCCAGGTAATGAGTCCCCTCTGGATCGCAGTGATGTTTCCGACGATTGCGAAGTAGATCATCATGATCTCCATCCAGGAGATGCTGAAATCTGCGATGACGATGTGGGAGTAACCGAGAAGACATGCGATTCCCTGGATAATGGGGAAGATGCAGCAAAGGACGACACGGTCGGCGCGTCCGAGAAGGCCGTCGTAAAGCCTGGGGGCGCCGATTGCCTGTGCCTGAGTACCCATGTAGGAAGTGAGAAGTACTCCGATGATGGCAAGCATTCCGATGTAGGGGTTGCACCATCCGCTGACGGCGATGGCCGCGATCATGAACATATCGGCATAGCGGTCGAAAACGTGATCGAGATAGTCACCCTTTCTGGAGCATTTGCCCGCAAGTTTTGCGATCTTTCCATCAAGGGCATCGAAGTATCCGGAAACGATTACAGCGATGGCTGCAAACAAAAGCAGAATGTGGTAATCCCAGCTGAAGTACAGCAGAACACCGCTGATGGCTGCGACGATAAGCCCGAGCCAGGAAATGGTGTTGGGATTGACGTTGATGAACCTCTTAGCTACAGGTGCCAATGTGAAATCGACATCTTTTCTGTGCTTGTCTAGAACCATTCTTCCATCTCTCCGGACCAGTCCACCGAACCAGGTGGACATATTTCTGTTTCCCCGTTAAGTATCCGTTCTATAAAATCGACTGCATCAGAAGGGGTGCCTTCGGTGCAATCAATCTCATTGACGGGGATATCGCTATCGGTAGCCTCGCACAGGATAACATCCAGGATCTCGGCCTGCACGTTCTCACGCACCTTCTCCTCGTG
>JAKSHV010000092.1 GCA_024399225.1 archaeon
ACAGGCAGCCCATGTCCACCGGAAGGAGGCTTGCCAGGATGGTCAAGGAAGGAATTGAGCAGGACAGGCTTGAGGAGATCGTCTCATGATGGGACACAAGAACCTCAGCAAATCCGTCGCAATCTCTGCAGCACTGCTGATGGCACTCTGTGCCTTCGCAGTGTTTGCTGTCGAGGACTCCGATGCAGAATCATTCGGAAGCAACGATGTAAAGGTCAGCGGATTCAAACAGGACAAAGCTGGAACCATTACCGTCACTGTTCACGAATGTGCACCCGAACATGTTGTGAAAATCGTCGCACTCGAAGATGGAGTCATAAAAGGTGAAGGCGCAGAGATTGCTCATGAGGAAGATGTTGCTATTTCCATCAGCTTCAAACTGTCTCAGGGAACTCATGAAATTGTTCTCAAAGGATATGTCGATGGATCTGAATTCGGAGTTCCCCAGTATGTGACCGTGGAATCCGCAGACAACATCTGGTCCCATGTCACCTCCTACATCGTACTGATCGTAGTCGTCATCGTGGTCATCGTCATCGCAGTTCTCTACATCCGCGCAAAGCCCAACAACAAGCCTACCACCACCTTCACTCAGCTTGAGGAAGAGAAGAAGGCAGCACGCGCAGAGAGCACCAAGGCAGCTGCACCTGCAAAGACCGAGAAGGTCAAGTACACCAGCTCCAGAAGGAAATAAACCTATTCACAGCCACCCTTCGGGGTGGCATTCTTCTCTACAACTTTCGTTCGGGATCACAACATACCTAGACATCTGATTATCTCACGAATCTCAGACGTTGGCTGGTGCAAATAACATCAGGACTGATAGTAAGTTTTTGGGAGCATAATTATCCAAAAAGTGGGAAAAAGGGTAAGAGGTTTAATTGAAGTCCGCTGAACACTTTCGCGATCAGTTCTTCTTCTGTATTGCCTTTGCCTTCCTGATGGCCTTGGTAATCAGGATGGACATGACAACTGCGATGATGGTGACGAGAACTGCGTAGACATAAAGTCCAGCCATCTCTCCCATCTCGGTGTCCTCGAAGAGTTTACCGATGGTGTATTTGATTGCCTCGTTCCATGCAAGTGCAGCAACAAGAGAGAATGCTGCAATGATGAGGGAGGACATTGCCTGAAGAACCTGTACTTTGAAAGTGTCATTTTCGTCGTAGTCAACCATAATGATCGACTACGCAATTACAAAGGACCTTATTAAAGGTAGTGGGTTTTCTTAAAAACTCAACCACAGAATTTCCATCATTTTTGACAGAATTGACAAGTTGTAAAACAGTGACGCAAATAGTGTCACAGTTTGAGTTTGGGATCCTGCAGATCGATAAGTGCAACCTGACGGGAATCGATGAAGAATCCTATCTTCTTGTGAAGGAGGATCGAAGGAGCGTTGTCGGGCTGGATCATACTGTGTGCGACCTCGGCACCCTGAGCCTGACCCTCCCTGAGAACCTCTCTCAGAAGCCTGTAACCGATCTCCATCCTGCGGACCATGGGATCGACACCCATATTCTCTATCCAGACAAGATTGGTCACATCGGCGATGTGATGGAGCATCTGTGCGAAGATGAATCCATAGATCTCGCCGTCTTCCTCGGCAACGAAGCTGAGTCCGCTGTCGAGGTAGACTTTGAAATGATTGGGGCTGCTCGCCCCGAGATTGTTCTTCCATTCCTCAGGAAAATCCTCCCATTTGTTCTCAAGGGTCTTGGAGAAATACTCCTTCACAAGAGAGATCTCGAGTTCGCGGACCTTCTTAATGTCCTTGAGTTTCATGGGGCGGAATTCCATACTCACATCTCCTCAGGAGCCTCGATACCGAGACAGCCAAGGACGTTTGCGAGAACGACCTTGGTGGCCTTTACGAGAGTAAGGCGGGCATCCCTGCTGTCACCGGCCTGAAGCACTGGCACTGCTGCATAGAACTGGTTGAATGCAGTTGCGACCTCGTGTCCGTAGGCGGGCATCATGTGGACGCGCTTGGTCTCATCGATATCCTTGAGAACGTTCTCGAACCTTGCAAGTGTCTTGGCAAGTTTGAGTTCGTACTCGTCGGTGAGCTTAGATCCATCGGTGTCCCATTTGACGTCTCCGGCCTTCCTGAGCATGCTGCATGCCCTGGCGTGGACGTACTGGAGATAGGGTCCGCTGTTTCCGTCGAAGCTGAGTGCATCCTCCCACTTGAAGACGAGCTGCTTGTCTGCTCCGACACGTACGATGTTGTACCTTACGGCACCGACACCGACTGCCTTTGCGATTGCAAGCATCTTCTCTTCGGAAAGGTCACTGCGCCTCTTCTTGATCTCCTCAAGTGCACGGTCGGTTGCCTCCTCGACGAGGTCGTCGAGATATACGACGACTCCCTTACGGGTGGACATCCTTCCCTCGGGAAGGGAGACGAATGCATAGAAGAGTGCTTCGGGCTTCTCGGTCCTGCCCATGATCTGTAATGCGGAGCAGAGCTGCTGTGATCCGAGCTTCTGATCCTCTCCGAGAACATCGATGACCCTGTCGGACCTGGAGAACTTGTCCTCGTGGTATGCAAGGTCCCTGGTGGTGTAGAGGGTGGTTCCATCTGCGCGGGTGAAAGTGAACTTGGTGTTCTTTCCGTGGATTCCGAAGTCTTTGAGGTCCACGAAGGATGCTCCGTCCTCGGTCTGTCCGGAATAGGGGGTGTTCTGCAGCTTGCGGACGATCTCCTTGGCTGCACCGTTTGCGATGAAGGTGGACTCCCAGGTGTACCTGTCGAGTTTGACGTTCATTGCTGCGAGGGTCTCGTTGATTCCGCCGAGCATCGCCTCTGCGACCTTCTTGACGTGGTCGATGGTCTCCTGGTCCCCTGCCTCGAACTTCCTGAGGATTTCGGCGATCTCAGCCTCCATCTCGGGAACCTGGAACACCTTCTTGTTGGCGACCCTGTAATTGTAGACGAGCCTGTGGTCGACCTTGTCGCGGTCATCTGCCTTCTCGGTCTCCTCGATCTCCTTCTGGACCTCCTCGGGAGTGACGTTGGCCACTGCCCAGGACATCATGACGACCTGCTTTCCCACATCGTTGACGTAGTACTCGGTGGTGACGTCGTGTCCACGGAGCTTGAGGCACCTTGCGAGGGTATCTCCGATGATGGGGTTCCTGGCACGTCCGACGTGGACAGGACCGGTGGGGTTGGTGGAGGTGTGTTCCACGTTGACCCTGATTCCGGTGGGTGCGGATTTTCCGAAGTCAGCATCTTTCTCGACAACCTCCTGGAGAAGGTCGGAGACAAGTGCGGCGTTGTCGATGTTGAAGTTGAGATATCCGTTAAGTGCGGTGAGTCCGGTGATGAGTCCGCAGGGGACTTTGATCTCGGATGCGATCTTCTCGGCGATGGCAACGGGGGCCATCTTCAGTGCCTTGGAGAAGGTGAAACAGGGAATAGCCAAATCGGCATTCTCGGGAATCTCCTTGACGATCTTCACATCCTCGGGTGCCCCCATGGTTGCGAGTACCTTCTTGACTGCCGCCTCACATTCTGAAACAAACTGTTCCTGTACTTTCATGAGAATCACTCCACACTGTACCTGAGAAGTGCCGCGATGCCTCCGAATGCTTTGAGAAGCATCTCACCCTCTTCGGAATCTCCGGAGATGAGCTCCATGTTGGAGTTGTAGGTGTCGGAAAGCTCGAAGAAGCTGTCGATGAGATCCATACTCTCCACGATCTTTGCGTTTCCTTCGCAGGAGGGGCACTTGACGGGATCCTCGTCGTTGTCGGTGGTTGCCTCGAACACGTTTCCGCATCCACACTCGCACTTGCAGCGGTATTTCCTGAGCTGGCTGGAGATAAGGAAAGTGTCGATTGCACCCATGTCGGCACATGCACGGACCTGTGCCTCACCGTATGCAGAGAGTCCGCCGGTGGTCTTCCTGATCTCTCTGAAGAGCCTCTGCATCATCTCCTTCTCCCATGCAAGGGACTGGTCGGCGATGGAGCCCTGGGCCCTGTCGACGAGTTCCTTGAGTCCGGACTCGTCGGTGTAACCGGTATCGATGAGGGGCTTGATAACCTTCTTCTGAAGCTCGTGGTGGAGGTACTGCTCGTTGTAGAAGAAATCCTTGGTAGGGGAGTGTCCACCGATGATGATTCCCTCGAGGTCCTGGAGACTGTCAAGGAAACAGGTGGTGCAGTTGTCTGCGATCTTCTTGTAGAACTCGTGTGCCGCAATCTCGATAAGCCTCTCGAAACGGACGGATGACTGTCCTCCCTGGTGGTGCTTCGAGGGAACCATAGATTCGAAGTGCTTCAGGACCTGGATCCTGGGTCCGGAAAGGAGACCGATGGTCGCCTCCTTCCTGTCCATGACGAGGAGACCGTAGTACTTCTTGTCGATGAGCATGGACTCGAGGGGTTCGGTGAAGAACGAGGAGTCGCATCTGTAAAGGAATGCTCCGATGGGCTCCGGGGGGTTGATGGTGTACTGGACCATCTTGGTCTGGTCGCCCGCGCGGGGGACCTCACCGCAGAAGATGACGATTCCGTTCGGGGGAACCTTGTCGAAGGTCTTCAGACGTGCCATGATGGAGTCGATGGCACCGGTGACGTTCTTCATTGTGGATTTGGATTTGATGTTCTGTGCCTGGCCGGCCTCGTCCCTGAGGTAAGCCATGGCGTCGGAGATCAGTCTTCCGAAGGGGACATACACCGAGATAAGCTCGGTGCCTCTTCCTCGGTAGTTCCTGATCTCTTCCATGGCCTTCTTAAAATCATAACGGGCCCTGTTTGCTGCATTATCGTTTGCCATGTTGATTCACACCTTCAACATTAATGAACCCCCTTAGTCGCACGCGTATTATATAATAGTCGGTGGCGGACGCGCACATGGGCTGTTAGCGGCCACAGAAGAAGGGTTTTAAACAACACCACGATGACTGTTTAGTGTTATTATGAGCCAGGACATAGTCGTTATTTCCATCGGCGGTTCGATCCTCATTCCGGATCAGAACGATTCAGTTTACATCGGAAAACTCGCAGAGATGCTGAAGAAGGCTTCCGAGAAGGTACGCGTCTGCGTCGTATGCGGCGGTGGAAAAATCGCCAGGTACTACACCGTCACCGGAAGGGAACTCGGCGGAACCGAGTACCAGCTCGACATGCTCGGAATCGGATGCACCAGGCTCAACGCAG
>JAKSHV010000093.1 GCA_024399225.1 archaeon
AAACAGCCCAAACAGTGATTTTTCAAAGTCAAAAAGTGTCGCTACAACCCATAGGTATTGTAAAAACCGGCACAGAATGCTTTATGAGTGTGTTTTCCGAATGATTTTGCATGTCTTTGGAACCGTACCTTCGCGTGGTATCGACAAGCAACTGCATCTCCGTCAGTGTGAAGAACAAACCGTTGGATTGCAAGGCAGATATCAGATACTTCAAACTCGAAGGAAACCGCGGCATACTGAAATCGATGGACAAACTCCCTACCGACATCAGCCATTCGATGGCATACGAACTCGAGAAGGGGGATTATTGGGTCACGGCCGTCCTGCACCTTGCCGAAGGCGGAAGGAAGATCCTCGAGAGCAATGTTACAGTGAAAGGTTCAAGCGTGTACTGAAAAGGAACCGGCCCGAAGGCCGGCATTGGAATCAGCGTTTCTTCTTGTCGGGTTTATAGGATTTGAGGTACTTCACGAGTTCCTCGTCCTTGTCGGTCCATGCGGGAGTCTCACCCATCTCGATGTACTCATGGTACCACTTCTCGGCGTCGGCCATGGGTTTGGACATATCAGGGCGGTCGATCCTCACAAGATAGGTGTTCTCGGCATTGGGGGACCAGAAAGCGGGACGGTCGTAATCATCCTCCTCGAGGAAGGATATGGCAAATACAATGGAATCGAGGTTGGAAAGCTCTGCATAGAGTCCGGCCTGCATGATGTAGGATGGAGGGATGATGGAGACGTTTCCATCGGCATCAAGCCATTTGCTCTTGTCATGAGAGGTCTTGATCTCAAGAATGGCCATCCTCTTTCCGCCGTATGCGATGTAACCGTCCACGAGTCCTCCGAAGAGCTTGTTGTCGTGGAAGTGGTCGTAGCCGCATTTCTCCTTCTCGACGGGTTCCTCGACGATGATGGGGGTTCCCTCGGGAAGTCCGAGCACCTTGGCTACAAGCGCCTGGTTGTTGCGGACGTACTTCCTGATCTTGGGTTCGACGATGTTTCCCGCTTCCATGTACTTGTTGGTCTTGTCGCCGGGATAGAGTCCTGCAATCTCGCAGGCGATCTTGAAAGGTGTGATGAGGTCGCTCATTCCGAGAATGGGCCCGAGCTTGGTACCGGAGATCTTCTTCTTCCTGTAAAGGTCGAAGACGACGGTCTTGGTCTCGTCGTCGATCTCGATGATGTTTATTCTTCCGTCAAATGCCATACCTAGTAATTGCATCTGGAGTATTTGAGTTGAAGTACTGACTAACTAACTGCAGTATCCCCCTTTTAAACATTCAACCCGAATCAATAACGCATGGCAATACAGTTCTCCAGAAAAGACAAGAAGGCTGAACCAGGAACATCCTACATAGAGAGAAACTCTGAGATCTTACACATCAACTGCAGAGGATGTTCCCATTTCCCCGACGGATGTGCTCCCGACTGTATCAGCTGCATGTGCGAGGCTGTGGCAAACAACGGTACTGCAGAGAAGATCAGACTGGAATCCGGAAGGGATGTGGAATTCTCCGGCAGAGCAGCGGAGATGGTGTGCAACCTCGCCAGGATCAGGAGGCCAATCATCCAGATTCCCACCGGAAGGAAATGCGCGAGATGCCCCAGGAATCCCGAATCCATCATCAACTTCGCATGGTCGGAATTCCCCGATCCCAACTTCGATGCCGCAAGTTCCAGACTGTATTCCGACATGTCCGACGGTCCCGAATGCACCGCATGCATGCAGAGAACATACAACGCAATATCCGCAGCCAAGAACGAGATGGAGAAGATACGCAAGACTGCCGAAGCCAATGCAAAGCTCAAGGGGGTGCTGCTTTGAGGTTCTCCAGGAAGAGGGATTACGATTTCTGCGGAAACCCCGGAGAACCAACGGAATCCCTTCCCCAGTTCATGCAGGGCGGCAACAACATGCCTCCCCAGGCGCCTCTGGTGCAGAGAAGTCCATTCATGGAGGAACTTCGCACCATCATGAACTCGAACACCCGTACGAAACCAACCTATTCCGACTGCTGGCTGGTCGGTTCGGCAAAGGACCTTGACATTCTGGAGGAGTACGATTCGCCTTCAGGACATGTCGTCATCGGCACCGCTAGGGACGGAGAGATCGAATACAATCTCACACCCACAGAATACAGATGCTCCGATGCGATAAACAGCATCATCGTCGACCTTATTGAGAAGGTACGCGAGGATTACAGGAAGAACGGAGGTCGCGGTGACAGGTTCTACATCGATTCGAAGACCAACGACCTTCTTGCGGGATATTCCGACAGGATCTCTGTATCCTGTGGAGGGAACGCACAAGCGGTGGAGGACCTCAACAGACGCATCTGCGACATCGTTTACCGTTACACCGTAGGACTTGGGGTTTTCGATATCCTGCTGTCGGACCCGCGTCTGGAAGACATCTATATCGACGCACCCTGCGACAAGAACAGGATCCATGTCACTCTTTCCGGAATAGCGGGATCGAATGCACACGACAGGTGCAGGACCAATCTCATCGTGGAGAAAAGGGAGGTGCAGAACCTCATCTGCCACCTCAAAAGACTCAGCGGACTTCCGTTCACCGAATCAAACCCGGTTCTTGAAACCGATATGAAACTGCAGGATGCAAGGGCGACCGTCATCGGTTATCCCCTGTCCCCCAACGGGGATGCGGTTGCAATCAGGAAGCATTCATCCTGTCCGTGGACCCTTACCAGGCTCATCGCCAACGGAACCCTCGATCCCTACACGGCAGGATTGCTGTCATTCCTCGTCCAGAACCGTGCCGCATTCCTTGTATGCGGTGCCAGAGGTGCGGGAAAGAGTTCGTTGTTATCTGCGCTCATGTTCGAGTTCCCCGTGTCGCAGAGGATCCTAACCATCGAGGATACTCTGGAACTTCCAGGTGAGGCCATGAGGAAGATGGGCTACAAGATCCAGTCCATGCTCATCGACGAGCGTCTGACAGGTACCAACCTCTCCAGATCGAATGATGCCCTGAGGGTTTCGCTGAGGATGGGAGAAAGTGCCATCATTCTTGGTGAAGTGAGAGGTGAAGAAGCAAAGACACTCTATGAATCAATGAGGACAGGACGTGCAGGCAGTTCCATCATGGGAACAATCCACGGAGATTCCGCCAAGTCCGTCTACGACAGGGTCGTGCATGATATGGGCATCTCGCCGGAGGCCTTCATGGCAACGGATATCATTGTCACCATGGGAACCGTAAGGGACAGGGTTACGGGATCGCAGATCAGGAAGGTGAACGAGCTTGTAGCCACCTCCAGCCGTGTCGGTGTTTTTTCCGATATGTCATCTGCTGTGAATTTCAAGTCCCCTGTGATGAAACGTGCTCTCGCTTCCTGCGGACTTACCGAATCGGAAGCCCTTGAGGAGATCAAGGCGAGAGGGGAGATCAGGAAACTCCTCGCCGAAAAAGGAAAGGAGGACGAGAGGTACCTTCAGCCCGAATGGGTGAACGTAGCAAACGAATACGTTTCCAGGAACACAGGCAAAACGTCCGAAAACCTTGTCAACGGATTCATCACAAAACTGGGGAATGAGTGATAAATGTAATCGTTTGACGAATACTAACGAATAATGACGAATAAAGCGAATAATTTGACGAATAAAAACAAATAAATAACCAGGAGATATAGAAATGAAAGAGGATGAGAAGACGGAATTCAAGAAAGAGCTGACGGAAACCATTGCCAAGGCGGCAGTTGCTTTTTCCAACACCGAAGGTGGAAGGATCCTTGTCGGTATCGATGACTCGGGCGCGGTTCAAGAGCTCGATGATCCCGATGCTACTTCCAGAGGCTGTGCCCAGATCCTGAAGAATTCCGTTCGTCCCGACATCACGATGACCTCCAAGATAGAACATCTCAATATCGAGGGCAAAGATGTGATCTGCATCGATGTGAAAGAGGGGTATGAGAAACCTTACTATCTTAGGGAAAAAGGCCTTCGTGCAGAGGGTGTGTTCGTCCGTCGTGGAACCTCCAACCAGCCATTGAGCGAATCGGAATTCCGCCTGATGATCCAGAACATCCGTTCAAGATCTTATGAAACAACCACATCCCTCGACCAGGAACTCACTTTCGAGACGACATCAAGGATCTTCAAGGAACACGGGGTCGGATTCGAGGAGAACCACAGAAAACTCCTGGGTCTGATCAATGGTGAAGGATATACCAACCTTGCATACATGCTGTCCGACCAATTCAGACCCTCTGTCAAAATCGCCGTCTATGTGGATGAAAGCAAAACCGCATTCACATCCAGACAGATCTTCAACGGTTCCGTCCTCGGCCAATTGCTTGATGCATTGGATTTCATCGAGAAGAACAACAGACTGAGCAGCGAGATCATCGGTTACAAACGTCATGATTCCTGGCAGTTTCCCCCGGTTGCCGTTCGCGAGGCCGTTCTCAATGCCATCATCCACCGCAATTATGCGATAGAAGGTTCCATCCTGGTATGTATCTATCCCGATAAATTGTGCATCACATCTCCTGGATCCTTGAACGAATGCTATTCTGTCGAGGACCTGAAGATCGGCGTTTCCTCCTCGAGAAATCCCCTGCTCGCGGATATTTTCTACCGCCTAGGATACTGTGAGACCTATGGATCCGGAATACCCCGCATCATCGATTGTTACAGAGATCTTGAACAGCCCGAGATAATCGTAGGGGATTCGGTATTCCATGTCTGTCTCCCCGCTACCGACAAAAAATCAGTTGATCCGTTGGAGCAGATGCTGAAATCGAAGGAAGTCATCACAAGGGCAGATGTCGAGCAGACAGGACATTCCAAGACCGAAGCACTTTCGATAATCGATTCACTGATGAAAGCCGGAAAACTTGTGAAGTATGGTGGCGGAAGGAGCACGAAATACATCGTACAATGATCTCGATACCAAGAGGAGATTATCAAAACCGTGCCAGGCAAGGGGGTCATCCCCCATCTCCCTCCCACAGGAAAACAAACACCCCCTACCCAACATGTTCTTTTTTCCAGGCAATACAAAATATGTTCTTTATCGGGTATTTCGCATAGAATCCCTGGAAATCCTTCAACAATAATGAGGCTGAAGACAATAGATCACCTACTATAATTTGACCTAAATCTGAAAAACCCAGGTATTTGTCTGTCAAAGTTCCAGAAGTATCAAC
>JAKSHV010000094.1 GCA_024399225.1 archaeon
AAAATTACAAACAACGATTTGGCAAGAAAATTCAGTATCCTTTTGGAAAAAATATACTGGCACATTATCGGTAAATGCCAAGATTGGATTGATTCGCAATATTATATTTATATAACTGGTCAAAAACAGAATCCAATTGGTGGGCCTGTCCGGATTTGAACCGGAGTCAATGGCTCCCAAAGCCACAAGTATACCAAGCTAGCCCACAGGCCCACATGTGGGATTATCCGCCGTAACTATATGAAATTTCAGATGAGTTTCCTGTTTTTCAGCTCATCGATGAGCATGCGTGTGGCGATTCCCCTGTGGGAGATGGAGTTTTTCTGATCGAGGGGAATCTCCGCAAAGGAGAGTTCTCCGTCGGGGCTGAATATGGGATCGTATCCGAATCCTCCGTCCCCTTTCTCCTCGTAAAGGATGAATCCGGGACAGATTCCGGTGACGACAATTCTCTCCTCTCCGATCATGCAGCCGATGCAGCATTTGAACATAGCACTTCTGTCCTCTACCCCCTCCATCAGTTTGAGGATGCCTTTGTTACCGATGGTCTTCTGACCGAATGCGGAGTATACTCCGGGGAAGCCCTTGAGCGCGTTGATGAACAATCCGGAATCGTCTACCATGAAGTCCCTTAGACCTTCCTTGTAGAGCTGTTTCATTCCTTTGTCGACGACCTCTTCGAGGTAGGATGTCTGGACCTCGTCATATTCACGGTTGACGTGTCCCATCTCAACGTTGAACTCGGCAAATTCAGCCTGGTATTCCTTTACTTTGCCGGGATTGTGGGTGACTACGTTGAGCTTCATGTGTATCTTCCTCTGTCTTTGATCTCTTGAACCTTTGCCATTATCTGTTTGGACTCGGTCTTCTCCTCACAGTATGCTTCGATGACGTATGCAAAGGCATCTTTGAGTTTGGGATGCGCGGAGCTGAACGCCCTCTCCAGCAGACGGATGTCCACACCCATGTCCTCCGTTCCGATGAGGGATGCACCCATCGAGAAGTCGATGATGCACAGTTCGTCCCTGTCGGTAAGTATCATATTGGAGGTGGTGAGGTCCCCATGACACATCTTCGAATTGTGAAGTCTGGCTATGTTGGTTCCTATCAATCTGCAGATCCTGATGACCTCCCCGGGATGCTCGTCGAGATACTGTTTGACTGTGGTGCCTTTGACCTCTTCCATGGTTATGCAGCAATCATTGGTGTCCACATCGTAGATAATCGGTGTGCGGATTCCTGCGGAACGTGCCTCGCGGATGATCCTAGCTTCGGACCTTATCCTCTGGGAACGAATCTTGTGGTCGAGTTCGGGAATACGGTATGCCTTGGGACTTCTGACTTTGACAATGGCGTCCCTTCCGAGATAGGTGGTCCTGAAGACATGTCCTTCGGCACCGCTGGCAATCTCGGTCATACCGCTGTAATCCATGTTTTCACATTGTAGAACGCATATATTACGATACGTACTCTTATGAACGCCGCCGACATATACCAAGTGTGAAGCGTATTCCACTGGGCTGCAATCATATGGACTCCATGTTAGGTGGAGGAATCGAGGCAGGCAGTGTAACGCTGTTCTACGGGGAGGCAGGCTGCGGTAAGAGCAACATCTGCCTTCAGATGGCTTACAATGTCATCCGTTCCGGAAAGAAGGTCGCATATGTGGATACAGAGGGTCTATCTCATGAACGTATCCTGCAGATCTTCGGCGATGAGAAGCTCGTCAGAGAGATGCTAGTCTTCCAGGTACACAGTTTCCAGGAGCAGTCCCACCGCGTGGATCAGATTGCAAAGATTGCCAAGAACGGACTGCTTGGTCTTGTTATCATCGACTCTATGACCATGTTCTACCGTCTCAATTACGACAACATGGAGCTCAGGAACGATTTCATCAGGCAGACCGAAGTTCTGCTCGATATGGCCCGCAATTACGAGGTTCCGATAATAATCACCTCGCAGGTCTATACGAACATCACCACCGGTTCCATCGAGTTTCTCGGCGGTCATGCGATGCATCACAATGCAAAGACCATCATACGTCTCGATATGAGAGGAAACGGCGTCCGTACCGCAGTGATAATCAAACACCGCAGCCTCCCCGAGGGAAGGTCTGCGATGTTCAGGATCACCGCGGACGGAGTAAAAGATCCGTAAAGGGGTTTCAGACTTCCCTGTTGATGGCGTAGTCTGCAAGAGCCAGCATGAACTCTTTGTCTTCGCTGTCGGGAAGGATGGAAAGGTAGGATTTGGCGGAGGCGATCTTGTCCTCTGCTGCCTTCTTGTTGTACTCGATGGCGCCGATATCCTTCATGATCTGCATTCCCTCGCGTACTTCCTCCTCGGTAGCGTTCATGTTTCCGAGGATGGATTTGAATTTGGCGAGTTTCGCCTCGTCCTTCAGGTTCTCGAGGGTGTAGGTGACCATGAGGGTGCACTTACCCTTGCGGAGATCGTTTCCGACGGATTTGCCGGTCTTGGAGGAGTCACCTGCGATACCGAGGTAGTCATCGAACATCTGGAAACCGAGTCCCATGTCGAGTGCGTATTTGTTGATGGCTTCCACGACCTCGGGAGATGCATTTCCGACAAGTGCTCCGCCTGCGGCCGCTGCTGCGAAGAGAACGCTGGTCTTGAGGAAGATGGTCTCGGTGTACCTCTCCTCGGAGACAAGCTGGTGCTCGTTCTCGATGTCGAACTGCTGTCCCCTTGCGAGGTCCCATACTGCTTTGGAGACGAACTTGAGGATGCCCCTCATGTTGTCACTGGGTATGTCGAGTTCGGCGATGATCTGGTATGCCTTTGCGAAGAGTGCATCTCCTGCAAGGATGGCGGTGGGCATGTCGTATCCGACGTGGATGGTCTTCATTCCGCGCCTCATCTCGTCACCGTCCATGTAGTCGTCGTGGATCAGGGTGAAGTTGTGGATGTACTCGATGGCGACGGCGAGGGGCACTGCTTTGGATTTGTCTCCTCCGACCGCACCGCATGCTGCGAGGACGATGGCGGGCCTCATCCTCTTTCCGCCTGCGTAGGGGTACTGCCTAGATGCCTCGATGAGCCTCATGGGTTCCTCATCGGGGATGAAGCTCTTGATCGCTCCATCGACTTCCTTTGATTTCTGCATCAGATACTGTTTTGCGTCCATTTCAATCCCTCAAACCAATCTCTGGTTTCGCCAAGGACCACATGCCTCGCCTTGGAGAGCGACTTGATATCGGGGGAACCGGTCAGCATCATTGCGACCTTGAGTTCCTCTTTGATAAGGAGTAGTTTCTGTTTGACCGCTTCGGCGGATTCGGTCGCCTCTGCGAGTATAGCCTTTGCAACACCTGCGGCCTGTGCACCCATTGCGATGGCGGATGCCACGTGGGTTCCGTCGAGGATGCCGCCGGATGCGATTAGGGGGAGTTTGGAAGATTTGGCTTCCTGCAGCGCTACGGGTGCGGGGATTCCCCAGTCGAAGAATGTGTTGCCGAGTTCGGCCTGCGCGTCATCGCCTGCCTCTTCCGCTCTGTACATTTCCACAGCGGAGAAGCTGGTTCCGCCCATTCCTGCGACATCGATTCCCTGCACTCCGATGCCTCCGAGCCTCTGTGCGGTGAACGAATCGATACCTGCTCCAGTCTCTTTGACGATGATGGGGTACTGGAGTGCCAGATCACGGATCTTGTCTCTCACACCGACACCGTTGCAGTCTCCCTCGGGCTGGATTACCTCCTGAAGGAAGTTGAGGTGGATGGCGACGAAATCCGCATCGATGAGCTCCTGTGCCTGTCCGACCATCTCGGATGTGAACAGGTCGGCGCTCTTCTGTTTGACGAGTTGGGGTGCACCCACGTTTCCGATCACAAGGGGGACATCATAGTCCTTGATGATGCTGTAGGATTCGGGGTTGATTCCTGTCACTCCAGCTCTCTCGCTTCCGACACCCATTCCGATTCCCAGATCCGAACAAGCTTTCGCGATGTTCTCGTTGATCTTCTTGGCTCCGGGGAATCCTCCGGTGATCGCGGTTACGATAAGGGGGAACTCCAGTTTCTTGCCGAGAACGTAGGATGACATATCGATGTCGTCTAGATTGATCTCGGGCATTGCATTGTGCATCAGCCTGATGTCATCCCAGTAGCAGTGGTCGGGAGCGATTCTTTCTTCGATGCAGATCCTGAGGTGGTCTGCCTTCCTGCTCTTGATGAGTTCGCCGGTCATTCGAGACCTCCTTTAGCAACTGTGCAGGTGACTGTCTCACCTTTCAGCAGCGAGTACAAGCGGTTTGGCGCATTTCCGTTGATAAGGTAGCAGCGTCTCTGGGAATCGGTCATGCGAAGCATGGATTCCATCTTGTTGCGTACTCCTCCGGTGACGTCATCGACATTGGATTCCATGGCGATTTCGTCCATTTTCTTCTTGGTGACAGTGCCAATCATCTTGGCGTTCCTGTCGGTTTTGGGATTCTTATCATACAGTCCATCGATATCCGAAACGAAAATGACCTTCGAAGGATTGTACATCCTGCATAGATGTTCCATGATCTGGTCTCCGGAAACGATGGAGAATCTGGTCTGCCTGTCGGTGATGACGTCTCCGAACATCACGGGCATGATGCCGAGTTCGGTCAGTCTTCTTAGTGGTTCCTCATTGTCGAGGATGAGTTTTCCCCCATCTGCAACGAAGCACGAACCGATGGGCACTGATACTGCAGGTATCTCCCTTGCGAGGAGCGCCTCAACGACCATGGAACTGAGATCCCTGGTGACGCACATGACACGTGCCATCGCAGGGATCTGCTTGTCATCCTGGTATCCTTTCTGGAGATTGAACTGTTTGGAAACAACGTGTCCGAATGATCCCGCACCGTGAACGATGATGACCTCTTCTCCCGAGCGGCGGATTTCATCCGCAAGTCTGGATACGGTCTCTTTGTTGAATTTACGGTACTCGGTCTTGTCGGTGATTACGCTTCCGCCGAGTTTAATGAGTATCATTGTGCGTACATACGCGCGCATTATTATTAACGTGTCGTAAAGTGTAATCGTCAATTGTCGAATTGATAAAATTTAGTCAGGATCGAAACATAATAAATAATCGACCAACCAGAGAAATGTAGAAAAGTGGTTGTCAGCGTGGATACTTTCCCGTCCACTTGCGCAAGACAGTA
>JAKSHV010000095.1 GCA_024399225.1 archaeon
GTGATGTTCCTGTAGAATCCTTCCACGGAATCGAATCCTACAGGGGAGCAACCGTATGAGATCACCTTTGTTCCGTTGTCCTTATAGAACGAACGTGTCTCGGTGGAGAACTCGGGGGATATGTCGATGCAGTACTCCGCACCGACGGAATCCTTCAGGTCCTGAACCGTGCAACCGGCACCCGCGAAGCAGATGATCTTCAAGCCCATGGCCCCAAGCATCTCGGTGAGTTCCTCTTCGAAGGATGCCCAATCCTTGTGCATGATGCTGAGTCCGGTAACGACGACGGTGTTCTTCCTTATCGGGAGATTCTCTGTGCAGACCTTCCCGAGGCATGCTCTGATGGTCTTGTCGAATCCTGTCCATACGTTCTCGCCCATATCGGAGCTGTCAAGCACCATGGTGTCTCCGGGCATGTTGCTTTCCCTGAGGATCCTCGCACAGTCATCCCCCACAATTGATATTCCCGGGGAGCAGATGAGGGCGGTGAGATTGTAATCCTCGTCTGCAACATATTGGGCGGCCTTCTGCAGTTTACCGTAGCTCTTGCCGGTGTAGTCTCCCTGGTTGATGTTCGAGTAAGGCACTGTGGGGTTTCCGTTGTAGACGGGGATATCGGTGTCCCTGTCGGTGCGCGGACACATCTTCTGTGAAAGGATGAGTCCCTTCCTGCAACCGTTCTGTCCGTGGAGCAGGGCTGTGGCATCGGTGATGCCTTCCATCGCCATCACTGCACCTATGAATCCGTCGGGTTCGTTCATTGCGAAGACCTCCATTTCCTCCAGCCCATGTTCGGATTGGACCTCAGGACGTTGGAGGCCCTCTCGAGTAACATGATGGATGCCGTATGTGCAAGGGTGGTCGAGGGGAATGGTTCGCACACAAGGTCATCCAATCTCCTTAAAGAGAATTTGGAACCGATTACCATATCGGGGGCGTTCGAACGCAGGTCTTCAAGCATCTCCGTTCTGTTGGGATGTCTGCGTACTTCTCCGATGTACTGTTCCCTCTCCCAGTTGCCCAATGAGTAAATGGTTATCTCCGAAGCGCCCGCATCATGCAGTGCCTCCTCGATCCAATGGGTGTCCTCTGAACGATCGTCGATGATCGCGAACCTCTTCCCTTTCACGACGGAACATCTTCCCACGGCATCGGCGTATTCCGAATCCATATTGGCGGAAACCCATTTGGCCGCCACCGCGTTATCGAACATCTTTCCGATGTGTTCGATCCATTCCTTACCTTCGCGGTAACCTCTGGGGAGAGGACGTTTCGCCACCCATATTCCTTTGGAACGGAGTATCTCGGCAAGTTCGTTGTTGTCGGGTGTGTCCTCCGCACGTATCATCATGCACGTGGTCTTCATTTCCCTTATATCGTCAAGGGTGCAGTCCTGCAGGAATCCGGTCCCGACGGTCTTTCCGAACGGCCTCATGAGTTCCGCAAGTATGCTCTGGTTCTCCCCGCGATCGACCTGCATGAAGTTGTCGTCTAGAATGCGTATGGTTTTTCCATCGGATGATCTCGAAGTATCTATGATGTCGGCAATAGCCTTCAGGACCTCCATGTGGGCATCCACACCTTCAAGAGCAGCGTTCGAGTTGATGACCTTGATACAAATTCCCGGATGCCTGTTCTCCACTTTCCTTACAACCGCACCCGTGTCGTCCCCGATCATGTTGGTGAGACAGGTTAGGATCACAAGAATGAACCTGTGTTTCGTGGCAAGATCCTCCAGAAGGGATTCCAGGTTGTCGGCCCCGCCGAAGACGGTCTCGCTGTTGCCTATGTGTGTGCTCAGTACGTTGTCTCCCAGTCCGATCTGTCCGGAGTAGCTGTTACGGATATGTGCCAGACGTTCCTCGTAGAGTTCGTTCAGCATGCTGTATCCGCAGGATCTGCTGCCGTGTATCACTACGGGAACGTCCATCAGTTTGCCTGCGGTTATGGCAGCTCCGATGGGCCCCATTCCGATACGTTTCACGGGCGTGAACACTTTGCACTTGGGGAATGAGACATTCGATGCGGGTGTCTTGGAACGTGGTTTGTATTCCCCTCTGCCGGATACCTTCCCCTCGGACACGAGCTCATCCAATTGGGCATCTGTTAGGGGAGTAGGGCGGAAGCAGCCTCCGCCATTCTCCAAGGATAGAATGTGATCGGCTAGATCGGAGAAGATCCCTGATTCCTCCGAATCGGGGAAGAGTTCACATAGTGTATGCTTCTCGGATTCAGCCTTTGGGAACAGTTCTGAACGGGGTATGCGTGCGATGATCGGGATTCCCGTAGATTGTGAGAACTCCTCCACAAGGGCGACCTCCTTGGGGGAACCGCGTGAGTTGAATATGATCCCGGCGAGCCTCGGATTCGAATCCTCGAAGTTGAGCAATCCTCTCATGATGTTGTTCGCGGCATAGAGGGACATGAACTCCCCCGAGGTCACGATGACGATGGTGTCCGTGTAATCGGGACGCATCGGTATGGCGAATCCTCCGCATACCACATCACCGAGAACGTCGTATACTACGGTGTCGTGCTCCACCTCTCCGAGACCAAGTTTCTCCAGCGTCTGGAACATCGTGAGTATGCCTTTTCCGGCGCAACCCACACCGGGTTCGGGACCGCCGGCCTCGATGCATCTCACACCGCCCGATCCTGTCTTCATGAACATGGACAGTTCCCTTTCGGCCGCGGGTACCTTGCGGACGATATCGAGGACCGTGTCCATATCCTGTCCGTTCAGCAGCGACCTGCAGGAATCATGCTTGGGGTCGCATCCGATGTGGATGACCCTCCTCTGCTTGGCTGCGAACGTGTACGATAGGTTGGAGGCGATGGTGGACTTCCCTATTCCACCCTTGCCGTATACTGCGATCTCCATGGCGGTACCTCTTGGATACATGTTCCAACATGAACGCGTATTATAAGGTGGACACTGCCGAACAAAAATTACGGCAAGTTTCGACCAATAACCATGGATGAAACGGAGATCGCGGCAACCCCTGCATCATATCGATACGCGACGCCATGTCAAACATTGCCGTTTCAACACGCATATTAATACAGCAATTCGTATGCATCCGTATGAGTTTCAGCGTGGTGAACATCACAGTGGGTTCCATGGACCCTTACACTATGAAGGCACCCGTTGACAAGGTCGCATCGGACCTCGGACTTGAGATCGAGTTCTCCGGTTCCAGTACCCATGCGATGGAGGAGGACGTCCTTCTCACCGCGGAATATGCATCGAAGATCGAGAAGGCCGATTTCGTCACCATCAGGTGTCTGATGGATCCCGGAAGGTACGGTTCCTTCGAGAAACTGGAGAAGCATTTCGAAAGTGCCAGAGGTATCATTATCCTGTATTCCGCCAACGGTGACGTGGCCTCGATGCACAGGAAATACTTCAGGGGGACCGACGAGGAACACAGGCTTCTGCTGAGCTATCTCGGCAACCGTGCACAGGAGAACGACGAGAGCATAATGCTGTGGGCCCTGAAGAAGAACGGGCTGTACGACGGAGAGGTTCCCGAACCCATAATGCAGAGAACGGACGGAGTCTACCATCCCGACCATCCACTCGACGTGATACTCGATGATTACGTCGCCGGTCTCGACCTTTCCAAGCCCACGGTAGGATACATGTTCGTTGCGAGCCATTGGATCTACCGCAACTTCACGCACATCGACGCCCTGATACGTTGTTTTGAAGAATCAGGAGTAAACGTGATCCCGGTGTTCTTCAACGCCAGTCAGAGCAACAGTCTCGCCGACAAGAGCACCGGGGACATCATCAGGAGATACTTCCTGAAAGACGGCAAGCCCCTTGTCGGGGCGATAATCATGAGCTCCCCCTTCTCCCAGAGCAGGGAGCCTTCCAATGAGGAGGTCAACATCTACCGTTCCGTGCTCGACGTCCCCATCATACAGACCAGCTCCGTGAACGGCAAGTTCACCGATTACGAGGATTCCAAGAAACCCGGATACAAGAAGGAGTTCATCTTCCAGACCTCATGGGCGGAACTCGACGGACAGATCATCAGCGTCCCCATTGCCGATGTGGATATCGACGAGGAAGGTAAGAAACGCGTCAGGGTGCTTCCGGACAGGTTGGATCACCTGGTACGCATGGTGAAGAACTGGATCATGCTGAGGATGACTTCCAACAGCGAGAAGAAGGTCGCCCTGATACTTTACCAATCACGTCCCGACCTGGGTGCCATAGGCAGCGCGGCAGGTCTCGATGGTCCCGAATCAGCAGTCAGGATTCTTGAAAAGCTGAAGGCAGAGGGATACACTGTGGACCATGTGCCAGCAGACGGAAAGTCACTAGTGGACGAGCTCATTTCGAACATAACCAACAATCTCGATTGGTCAACCCCCGCAGTCATCAAGGAGAAGGCCGTCGCCCTTGTGAAGAAGATGGACTATCTCTCACAGTACGAACTGCTCTCCGAATTCACCCGTGACATGATGGAGGAGAAATGGGGAGCCCCTGTCGGTGACGTCATGACCGAGAACGGCAGCATCATCGTGCCAGGGGTCATGAACGGAAACATCCTGATCACGGTGCAGCCGCCGAGGTCCCACATGGAGACCTGCGACTGCGTCATCCACGATCCCGAACTGGCGATGACGCACCAGTATCTCGGATTCTACAGGTGGATACAGAATGAATTCAAGGCGAATGCCGTCATCCACCTAGGTACCCATGGAACCCTGGAATGGCTTCCCGGAAAACCTAACGCACTTTCCTCGAAATGCTGTCCCGACGCGGTACTGAACGGAATGCCCAACATCTATCCTTTCCAGATGGACGATCCCGGTGAGGGAATACAGGCCAAGAGGCGTTCCGAGGCCGTTCTGGTGGGATACAACTGCATGCCGATGGTGAAGTCCGGACTCTACGGCGACACCGAGGTCCTGATGGGATACCTGCAGGAATACCTGAAGACCTCCAACACCATCAGGAACGACAGGAGGAAGGTTCTTGCGCAGCAGATACGTGATATCTGTCTGAAGGAATCCATCTTCGAGGAACTCGGTTGGGATCCGGAGATGGGTGATGACGAGCTGTTCGCCAAGGTGCCCGACCTGAACGACCACCTTCTCGAATCCGACGATGAACTGATCAGGAACGGTCTGCACATCC
>JAKSHV010000096.1 GCA_024399225.1 archaeon
AGGCAATCGGAACCTGTGTCCTTGTCCTCTTCGGAGTAGGCACCGCACTCTATGCAGGTGACTACGTCTCTACTGCACTTGCATTCGGACTTACCGTCATCGTTATGTCTGTAACTGTCGGAAAAATCTCCGGATGCCACCTCAATCCCGCAATCTCTGTCGCAATGTTTCTCGACAAGAAACTTGACCAGAAAGATCTCATCGGCTACATCGTCGCACAGGTTATCGGAGGAATCCTTGCAGGACTTATCCTTGTGCTCACTGCAATGAGCTTCGGCGCTGACTTCTCTGAAGCACAGGAATTCATGAACGGCGGTGCAAACCACGCCGCATACCAGCTTGAGACCTGGGGAGTTCTCTTCATTGAGATTATCATGACTTTCTTCTTTGTCCTTGTTGTCTTCGGAGCAACTTCCAAGAACAGTGGTGCAATCAACGGCGGACTCTATATCGGTCTCGCACTTACCATGATTCACCTGGCAAGCATGAGTTTCACTGGAACTTCCGTCAACCCCGCAAGATCCATCGGAATTGCAATCTTCTCCGCAGACTACCTCGTCGATGTCTGGATGTTCATCGTCGCACCCATCATCGGAGGAGTTCTCGCATGGCTCGTCTGGAGCAAGGTTCTCCGCGATCCTGCAGAGGAGTGAATCTAAAACTTTAACCGAGACCCTTCGGGGTCTCACCCCTCTTTTTTCAGAATACTGTTCAAGACCTGACGTCGTATTCGATGTCGGTTCCGAATCTCTTCAGCTCCACAATCTTATTCTTGATGAGGTCGACACAATCCGTATCGCATACAAGAATGGATTCACGACCGTTCATACAATCCGAAATACAGGATTCGAATCCGTTGAAGAGGTAATCGACCTTCATACGGTTCTCGACAAGAAGCCCCCTGCTCGCGGTACCGAATACTCCGACGCTAATATCGGTACTATCAGTAACCTTAGAAACTATATCTTCAGAAAGGGGAATGATATGAAGAGATCCCTTCTTCACCTCGACCATCTTGGATATTAATTGGGTCTCGGTACGGGGATAGGGTGCCTCGGGAATCTCCTTCATATGTGCCAGATTCTTGTTGACGGTGAACATAGACGGCGGCATGACACCGGTCATGTGGACCTGCACAGGGTCTGAATAGAATCCTTCGGAAGGTCCGGAATAGATCAGTTTTCCCTTGCGGAGCACATGGATCTCATCGGCCCATGCATAGGCAAGGTCGACATCGTGGGTGGAAAGTACGATGTTGACACCGTTGAAATGAAGCTGTTCGGCCAGTTCCATAAGGTCCAAGGCCATCTGGGGGTCAAGACCCGCAGTGGGCTCGTCCATGATAAGGACCTCGGGTTTCATTGAGAGGTCCCCTGCAAGGGCAAGCCTCTTCCTCTGACCGTAGGAAAGCTGGAGGGTGTTCTTCTTCCTGAACTCGGTAAGACCGGTCTGGAACAGTGCATCCTCCACCCTTCTCTTCACCTCATCCTGAGGGAGGTCTAGGTTGGTGGGACCGTATGCGATGTCGTCCTCCACCGTGGACTCGAACACCTGGTCGTCGGGATTCTGAAGAACGACGGCAACCTTTGAACGGAGACCCAGAAGTGCCTTCTTGCGGTATTTCAAAGGTTCTCCTTCGAAAAGCACCACTCCCGAGTGGGGCTTGGCAATGGCGTTGAAATGATAGAACAGCGTGGATTTTCCGGCACCATTGGCTCCCAGGATGACGGTCTTCTTTCCGGGAGTGATCTTAATGTTGATGGAATCCAGCGAGGGAGTCTTGGTTCCGTCGTAGAAGTATACCAGGTCCTTTGTTTCTATAAGTCCGTCCATCAGATCATCTCCGGCACTTTTCCGAATTTACCAAGGACGGAGATCGTGTCTCTGACCAGGCTTTCCAGCTCGATATCGTAGACCAATACGGAATCCAATCCGGACATCGCATCCAGACAGCAGCCCTCGATGGCGTTGAAGTAGTAATCCACTCTGGTTTTGGATTCGCGTACGGCCCTGCGTGTGCGTGAACCGTAAATGCCGATGTTTCCACATACCTGGGGAATCTCTGATATCTCCTTGTCGAACGGAATCATCCTGATGACACCTATCTTGGCATCGGGGGTGGACAGCTTGGCAAGAAGCTGGCTGTTGGTGCGGGGATAGGGTGCCTCATCCCTGCCCCTCAAGGATTCGAAAGTGCTGTTGATAGAGAAGGTGTGGGGTTTCACCAGTCCGGACAGAGCAACTTCCTCGGTGTTTGCGAAGAAGGGTTCGGGCGATCCGGAATAGATCAGTTTTCCCTTGCGGAGAACATGTATCTCCTCCGCCCAGGTGTATGCAAGGTCCACATCGTGAGTGGAAATGATGACGGTAGTGCCTGCAAGGCACAGCTCATTAACGAGTTCCATGACCTCCTGGGACATCTGTGGATCCAGTCCTGCAGTGGGTTCATCGAGGATGAGAACCTCGGGTTCGCAGGCAAGTGCACCGGCCAGGGCGACCCTCTTCCTCTGACCGTAGGAGAGTTTGACTGTGGGCCTTTCACGGTATTCCAGCATTCCAACTTTTTCGAGAGAGGTCACTATCCTCCTCTCGACCTCATCCCTTTCTATACTCATGTTGAGGGGACCGAATGCCACATCCTCCTCCACTGTGGAGGAGAAGATCTGTTCGTCAGGGTTCTGTACCACAATGGATACCTTGTTCCTTAGGTCAGACAATGCATCCCTGGTGTATTCCAGAGGTTTTCCGTCATAGTATACTGTACCCTCCTTCGGCTTCAGAATGCCGTTGAAATGATAGAACATGGTGGATTTACCGGCTCCGTTGGCACCGATGATGACGGTCTTCACACCTTTTCCGATGTTGATCGATACATTCTCAAGAGAGTTGTTAGTCTGGCGCTCGTTGTATTTGAATGAGATATTGTCGGTGCTGAGAAGATAGTTCAGAACAATACCCCCTTGAACAATTCATACATGTTTACTATGCCCTCGGTCTCCAGACCGAATATTATCATGGCTGCACAAACCAGAGCGGAGAAGAGTATCCATTTGAGTCCGGTCTTGGCGGGCGCACGGTACAGCGGGAAATATCCCTTGTAGTTCCTGCACGACAGGGCAGTCTGGGCCTTATCGGCCATGTTTGTAGATGAGATGAATATGCCGACTCCGATGGAGGCGGTGGTCTTGATGCTGCGCAGGAATCCGTTGAATCCCATCCTGCAGGCAGCTGCGTGGTACATGATCTCCATCCTTTCCAGAAGGAGGAATCCGTACCTGTAGATAAGAACGATAAGTTCTACGATCTCCACGGGGAGATGGACCTGTCTCAATGCCTGGGACAGGTGGGGGATGGGAGTAGATGTGGCGAATCCCATCATGACGGCCATTCCGGCAACGCCCCTGAACAGGACGAGCCAGGCCTTGTTGAAACTGTCATCGGTCATGTATATGTTGATCCATAGGAAGTGGGATTCCCACAGAACATTGCCGCTTTCACCGGAGATCGAAATGAGTCCCGCACCTATGATGAGTATGGCCAATGCCTCGAGAAGGGCTATTGCGATGAAGAACGGGATCTTGAAGTTTGTAGAATAGGCCATCATCGATAATCCGATGGCCAATGTTATGAAGGGTACGAGAATGGACTCCGTCACCAGGTTGGCGATAAGTACCAGTACACAGAAAAGAAGTTTTCCGAGGGGTGCCCAGTACAGCATCCTAGAGCTGTATGCGAGCGTGTCCATCTGAGTTTCTTCAGACATACATTCCCCTCGGATTGATCGTTTCAATCCTTCCTGGTGTAGCGACCGATGAAGAATCCGATGATGATTGCACCGATTGCTGCCTGGAGGGCGAAGAGCATGGACTCGGTCTCTCCGGGGAGCTCGTAGTCTCCGAAGATTCCGCTGTACCAAGGTTCGTAGTCGGGATCGTATTCCTCTACGACTCCCTCTGCACCGTCATCTGCTCCACCGAGCTCGTCTCCGTTTGCGTTGGCGAGGGCGAGGGTACCGATGACCATAAGTGCGATGATGGCAAGTCCGCCGATGTAGATTACTTTGTTATCCAATTTCAAGCCTCCTGTGCGAAGATGTCGGGCCTGTTCTTCTGAAGGTAGGTACCGAACATGAAGAAGAGGATGAACTCACAGATTGCGAGGGGCACCTGGGTTGCTGCGTAGTTGGAGAGGAAAGCTCCGATTGCATCCATTCCTCCGTGGTTGATTGCCATCTGGAAAGAGGTGACGACGTAGGTCATCAGATCTGCGACGAGTGCAGTGAGTCCGAGGCGGACGGAGAGAGGCAGGGAAGCAGGGAGAACCTTCCAGACGAGGAGACCGATGAAGGGTCCGATGATACCCATGGAGACGACGTTTGCGCCAAGGGTGGTGATTCCTCCGTGTGCGAGGAGAAGTGCCTGGAAAATAAGGACGATGGTTGCAAGGAAAGAGGTTACTGCGACACCGTAAAGTGCGACAGCGAAACCGGTTCCGGTAGGGTGGGAGCTCGATCCGGTGACGGAGGGGAGCTTCAGGGAAGACAGAAGGAAGATGAATGCTCCGGAGAGAGCTACGGTCATCTTCTGATCGGGGTGTTCCCTAATAATATCAATGACTTTCTTGGCTCCGAGTACGATGAAGGGTATGGCAACGACAAACCATACAACACACCACAGCGGATCAAGATATCCTTCCATAATATGCATGTGATTTACTCCTAATGCCACTTGAGCAGTGACGCACTCTCAAACCAATATCAGAGTTGGATACATAATCGAACTGTATATTAAACAACAGACGAACATGTGTACAAATTGTAGACACTGTCTAAATTTATTCATTATTATGGTGATTTTTATGAATTATTTATAAAGACAATAAATTACATTGGGTTTATTATCCATCCATATGACGTTAACACTGATTAAGGAGGACAAAATAGGTAACTTGTTGAAATATTGAATTTCATCCAACTTACTCAAATTTCTGAAAGAGCAAGTATTATATAGGTCCATAAGATAACCTGGTTTAACTGCACCTGTGGTCCAGCTGGTTATGACTCAAGCCTTCCAAGCTTGCTACT
>JAKSHV010000097.1 GCA_024399225.1 archaeon
TTCCACATTCCCCAACCTTACCGATGAAGACGGAAAGATCCTGACCCTTTACGCTATCTGGCACATCAACATCTACACTGTGTTCTATCATGAGAACGGCGGTTCCGGAACCATGGACCACCAGTTCGTTGTCTATGGTGACACGCCCAACCTCCGCAAGAACACCTTCACCAAGACATACTCCGACTTTGTCGGATGGGCACTTGCTCCCAACGGAACCGTGGTGTACGGTGACGAGGCGAAGCTCCCCGGCGAACTATTCCCTGAGAACAACTCCCTGAACCTCTACGCCATATGGGAGAACTGGAGGTATGTGATCCACTTCGATGCCAACGGAGGTTCGGGAACCATGCCTGATTTCGCCGCCGACTGCAACATCGAGATCCAGCTCCCCGCCAACGAGTTCACTTCAGAAACATCATTCAAGGGATGGTCCCTCACACCCGGAGGAAAAATCGAATACTCCGACAGGGCCCTTGCCACCAACATCTCCAAGGGTGCCCCCGAGGTCACGCTCTACGCATCCTGGGTCATCCCTCCCGAGCCCGGTCCGGAACCCTCCGGAACCGGTGGAAGCGACTTCCCCATTGCACTTGTGGGTGCATTGGTCGCTGTGGTCATCGTGGCCGGAGCTGCAGTGTACTTCCTCAGGAAGCGTTGAGAAAAGAGAACCGGCCCCGGAGGACCGGTGAGAATTTTTGTGAAAGGTTTCAGGCCCAGTAGGGCTTCTTGACGAACTTGTACGCGGCAAGACATGCGGTTGCGGCCTCTCCGCATCCGGTGATGATCTGCTTGTACTTTCCTTCGTAGTCGACGACGTCACCGCAGGCGAAGATTCCGTGCCTGTTGGTGCTCATGTCCCAGTCGACCTTGATGAGTCCGTTCTCGGTGAGGTCGAGGCCCCATTTGCTGAGGACTCCGAGGTCGGACTTGATACCGATGTTGATGACCGCGAGGTCTGCGGGAACCTCGAACTCCTTCTTGTCACCGTCGATGAGGGTGATGCTGGTGAGCTTGTCGGTTCCGTTGAATGACTTGACGTTGGTGTTGAGATACTGCTTGACCTCGCTCTCGTTGAGGTTCTTGACATTGATCTCGTCTGCCCTGAACTCGGGTCTGCGGTGGACGATGGCGGTCTCCGCGACCTGGCCGGATACCATGGCCATTTCGATGGCGCTGTTTCCTCCTCCGAAGAGGACGACCTTCTTTCCGACGAGTGCCTCCTTGAGGGGAAGGAAGTAGCTGATTCCCTTTCCTTCGAGCTCGATCTCTCCGGGGGCCTCCATCTTCCTGGGGGTGAACTCGCCCATACCGATGGCGATGATGACGGACTTACCCTCGTACTCGGCATCCTGGGTCTTGACGATGAGCTTCTGGTCGCCGTCGATGATGTCGGTGACCTTCTGGTTCTCCTTGATCTCGCACTCCATGGACTCTGCCTGTGCGTAGAGCTTGTCGGACAGTTTCCTTGCCTGGACGGTCTCGTAACCGGGGTAGTTGTGGATTCCTTTCTCGGGGTAGAGAGCGACAAGCTGTCCACCTACGGATCCGGACTCGAGGATGAGCGTGCTCATCATCTTGGACCTGGCGTAGATTCCTGCGGTGAGACCTGCGGGGCCCGCTCCGATTATAATAACGTCGTATGCCATCTCACGCGACTATAGGATGGTTGTATTAAAATACTGTCCTTTAAAATCTGAAAACAGTTATGGATTTCGTAAAAAACTGTGGTCATACCACATTATGATTACGAAATTCGTAGAAACTGTGTGGATATGCATAATTCCGCTGCGATTTGCACAGTTGCGGTGCGGATTCCGTGATGCACACATGTGCCAGATGTTCTCAGGATATGATCCCGGGCCGTCCGCCCGGTATGGCGAACCTATTTGTAGTGTCATCATATTCGGAGCACTATGACTCTACACCTCAGTGTACTCGCAATCGTCATCGCATCCGCAGTCTACTGCGTTGCTATGTTCATTGCCAACTGCAAGAAAAAGGACACCCAGTGATCCAAACCCCGTCTGGGTGAAACCAGACGGAATTTTTCCTAATTTCAGTAGACCTATCCGTTTTCTGGTAGGTCGTATGTTTTGTTGTCGGTATGCTTTAATAACCTACTATCATTTTGTTAGTTAAGGTGTAACATATGGTTGCAATTCCCGAGAAAGTTATGGCCCTGATCCAGGATCAGGCATCCGTCAAAGCTCTGACCACCGTCTGCGCAGGCAACAGGCCCCACTCCATCGTCGCCGGTACCATCATGGCACTCGGCCCCGAGACCATGGTCATCGGAGAGGTTCTCATGAAGAGGACCTCCGCCAACCTCAAGGCAAACCCCAAGGCATGCTTCAACATCACCAAGGGAAAGGAGTCCTACGAGATCCAGGTCACCGCAAAGGACCGCCTCACCTCCGGCGCCATCGTCGACCAGATGAACGCAATCCTCGGCGGAATGGGCATGCACGCAGGTGCAGTCTGGACCTTCGACGTCGTCTCCGTCTACGATGAGTCCGCAGGACCCACCGCTGGCCAGAAGATGGCTTGATCGTAAAGAACACAAAATCACTTTCCGCCGTTCGGGGCGGTTCACTTCTACAAAAATATTGAAGAGAGGCATTCCCGTAACCGGGATGCCTGTTTGTTTCTCAGAACCTTGCCTTGCGGGGCCTGTTCTCGTCCTTGTGGTTCCTGAAGCAGTTCCTGCAGTACACGGGACGTCCCTGGGTGGGCTTGAAGGGGATGTCGCATTCGTTTCCGCAGTCGGAACAGGTCGCCTTGTAGAACTCCCTGGGCGCGTCCCTCCTCTGATAGTTTCCGTTGTTTCCGTATGCCATGACACTTGAACTGTCTGTCGGATATATAAGGGATTGAGATTCCCCACACCTTATCTACTGGATAGGAGATTGGGAATCATGAGCGACCCGGCCTACGAAGCGGTATGCAAGGCGAGAAGACAGGACGAAGGCGGAAACCCCGAGGGTGCCGCCGAGACCCTCAAGGCCTACCTGTCCACCGATCCTTCCTGCGAGAGCGCAAGGCTGGAGCTTGCTAGACTTTTCATCTACCGGCTCGAGATGCGCGATGTCGGTATCGAGCAGCTGCAGGTCCTTCTGGAGGAGCATCCCGATAACATCGACGCTTTGAAAGCTGCAACCACCGTCATGATGACCAACAAGAGGTTCAGGAAGCAGGTGGACGAGGACTACAGGCACCTTATCGAGCTCATAGCGCCGCGCAAGGACCCTGCGGAGTACGCCAAGGTCTGTGCGGCCTACGCGGTCTTCCTGAGGCAGCAGATGGTGGATTTCGAAGGTGCGGCGAAGTACTTCGAGCTGGCACTTCAGGCGAGTCCCAATTCCTACGAGTACCATCAGGATTACGCCGTGCTTTTGCTTCACGATCTGAAGGATTACATGAAGGCCAAGGAGGAACTTGAGATCGTTCTCGAACTCAGGCCCAACAGCATCTCCGCAAGGAAGAACTATGATCTCCTGATGAAGACAAAATTCGATTCGGAAGGAAATCTGAAAAAGAAGGGTCTGCTGTCCCGTCTCCGTCACTGATCTTCGTTTTCTTTGAAGAAGGTCAGCATACGGGAGAGTACGCGGGAGCATTCGTTGGTGGTGGAATGCATCTCCATGAATCCCCTCATGGTATGTGTCGTGGCACCGAAGGTCATGGTCTCGTTGGGGACGTTGTTGGTGTCGAGGAGCTTCTGGAGCTTGATCACATCAGGCAGTGCGGAGTCATTGTCGCTGGTGACCTGGAACACGGGAGGCATCTCGAAGAGGTCGTGGTTCTCCCAGGGAAGAAGGCATTCAGCGAGGTCCTTGTCGGTCTTCCTGAGCTTCTCGATGGATGCCGCGACGGGCCTCATATCGGAGTCTCCACTCTCGGTATCGGTCATTCCCGTGAAAAGACCCAGACCCTTTATTCTGATACCCGGGCGTTCGATCCCGAGTGCGTTATGCATCCTCTTTCCGGTGCACAGGTTGGTCATCCAAAGCGCCATGAGCGCTCCGTACGACGAACCCACCACGTAGACGTTTTGGAGATCGATGTTGAACCTGTCGCGGTTCCTGGTTACCCAGTCCATCATGGCGAGGAGGTCGTCGATCTCGTCCCTGACCGACACGGTCTTGGAAAGGTCCCTGAACTCGCAGTTGACGACGATGAAGTCCCTCTTGGCGATGAGGCGGCAGAGGTTGCTGGCACGTCCCTTGTTGGTGTGGTTGAAGACGGTACCGTTGAAGAAGAAAACCAACGGTATGGGGTTGAGGGCCTCCTTGCTCCACATGATGTCCATGAAGTGGCCTCCGTGGGCATCTCCGAGATAGGCGAGGCTGGACATGCTGCGGACACCGCTGACGGTCCTTTCCTTTTCGATCCTCTCCTTGTGGTCGAGGCCGAGTGTGGAGAACATGTTTCCCAGGAATCCCATGCGCATAGCTATTCATCCCCATCGTTAAAATGTATCGTTGGAAACCCCTGTGATACCGTACTTAACGCACATCGTTTACAGGAAAACAAATGTTTTATGCAATCACCCCATGTACTAACCGAGGATTCATCATGGAACTAAAAGGCTCTAAGACTGAAGCAAACCTCCTCACCGCCTTCGCAGGCGAGTGCCAGGCAAGGACCAAGTACACCTACTACGCGTCCCAGGCAAAGAAGGAAGGATACGAACAGATCGCAGACATCTTCATGGAGACCGCCGAGAACGAGAAGGAGCACGCCAAGATCTGGTTCAAACAGCTCCACAACGGTGCAGTCCCCGAGACCGTACAGAACCTCAAGGACGCAGCCGGTGGAGAGAACTACGAGCACACCGACATGTACAAGAAGTTCGAGGAGGTCGCAAGGCAGGAAGGATTCGACCAGATCGCCAACCTCTTCAAGCTCGTCGGAAACGTCGAGAAGACCCATGAGGCACGTTTCCTCGCACTCCTCAAGAACATCGAGGAGGGAATGGTCTTCGAGAAGGACGAGGTCTGCGTATGGAAGTGCAGGAACTGCGGACACCTTCACGTCGGCAAATCCGCACCCAAGGTATGTCCCGTCTGTAAGCA
>JAKSHV010000098.1 GCA_024399225.1 archaeon
CGACGACAGAATGTAGATAGGTTACTAAACATAAAATTGAGCAGGCCCAATTAGGCATTGGTTTGGAAAAGTGTCAATATTTTGTCAACAAATCTCGACATTTTGTCAACATTTCGCAGAATTCCGCGGAATTCATCAAAAATTGGGGGATAATTAAGGGATTTAAGGTCGGGATCAAGGGGGCCGATCTGCCCCTCATATCCCTTTGTTTCCATCATCCGGAGGTGATCACTCGGTGATCTTCATGATGATCTGGACCTTGACTGCTCCCCAGTTCTGGTCGAAGATACCGGTCGAACCCCTCATTCCTTCGAGGTGGATGGTGGTCTCTTTGTCGGAGTGGATCCAGACCTCGTCGGAGATCGCATCCTTCTGGATGAGCACACCGTTCTCCTCTCCGAAGAACGCGGTTGCGTTCCTTCCGCTGTCGAGGGTGAACTTGCCTTCGAAGTCGGGGGAGGAGATCGTGATGTTGTTGGTCACAAGGACCTTCGTCACGTTCACCTTGATGCAGTACCATACGCCTGCGGGTATGACGACGTCGATGTTGAACCTCTGGTCCTTGTCGACGATGTTCGAATCATACCTGGGGTTGGGCATCGAGGTGATGGTCGCCGAAGGATATCCGGTCTCACGGTCGTCCTTGATCAGGGAATAGGTCTTGACGTCGGACGGATCGTTGGTGATGGATGTGAATGCGATCACATCGTCTCCGTCATGGATGATGTAGTTGATGTGGATCGGGATGTTGCTGCCGCTGGATGCCGAAGAACTGTAGGCTACTGCGGGTGCGATTAACGAACAGGAAGCCACCAGAACCGACAGGGCTAGGACTCCCAGGACCCTATTGCTTATCATGTGGATACCTCAGATGTGGGGCGGGGGATTTCTCCCCCCGGAAAGTTGTTTACTCGCTGTTGGGGATGTTGCTCGAAGAGTCGATGCTTACCACGATCTTGAATCCGCCCTGGATTTCACCCTTGGTGAAGGTTACATTCTCGCCTGCTGCAAAGGTGATAGCGATGGTCTGCTCGGAGGAGTCATCTCCTTCGATTACCTCTGCGGTTGCGGTGAGCTTGCTCTGGGGGTTGCCGTTGGCATCGTAGACAGTTACAGTGATCGTGGAGACGTGGAAGTTCATTGCGTTTCCTTTCTGGTCAACTCCGAACACCTTGAAGGTGGGGTTGACGTTGTCCTTGGAGAGCTTGTACTCGATTCCCTTACCAGGAGTGTTGATGGTGTCGAAGTTGAGCTTGTAGTCTTTATCTAACTTCAGCTCAGCCGAGGCGTCTTTGCCATCAAACTGGATCACGTAGCTGTCAGTGGGTACGTCTGTGTTTCCATTGAGGGATGCGTTGTATGCGAAGGCAGCACCGGTCATGGCTGCTCCGCAGAGGAGTAGGATGACGAGGGGTGCGAGGAACTTCGATTTGGACGAATTTCCCTCTGCGTTGACTGATGTCATTTTTTCGTTTCTCCTTTCTTTTCTTGAACCCGATCCTCCGTTTCCGGTGTTTCAGGTTCTCGGTTGGGCTCTTCCCTTCCGATGTTATGGAGGTGTTTTTGTAAGTATTTAATACCGACGAAGACAAATTGTAGATATTAGTTCAATGAACATATAATTTGAAACTGATGTTGTTGATACGAGAACACTGTCGGAATTTTGTCATCAAATAGAGTCAGATCAAACCTAGGCAGGGTGTTCGGGAGCAAAAGACGGACTTTTGATCAGTTCCTTTATTATATTATAGGATAAGAAAAGGAATATACTTGCAATCCGTATTCTCATCCATGTCCAAATTCGTGGTTTTCATGGGCAGTCCCCGTAAGAAAGGGAATTCTTACAACATCGCCAACCAGCTGATCGAGTCTTTGAAAGCGGAAGGTGCCGAGATCGTGGTCTACGAATTGAATCAGCCCGGCATCAAGGGCTGTATCGGATGCGGTGCGTGCCGCGGAAGGAGCGACTGCATCCAGAAGGATCCGCTCAGCACCATGTATCAGGACGTTCGCGATTCGGACGGAGTTGTGTTCGTATCTCCGATATACATGAACGGCATCACCGGACAGGCGAAGATCTGTCTCGACAGGATGTACCCATTCCTCGGAATGAATCTCCAGCCCCGTCTTCCCGACAAGAAGGCGCTGTGTGTCATCACCATGGGCGAGAGGGACGAGGAGAAGTTCTACCAGGCTATCGGACAGGTCATGGAATGCTTCAAGGTGTTCGGCTGGGAGCAGTTCGAACCGATCATCTGTTCCGGAACCGACGAGTTCGGATACAAACTGCCCGACATCCAGGACAAGATAAAGGCAGCCGTTTCAGACCTGCTGGGTCATTGAATTCTCATAAAAATAAACCCGGGGGACATCCCCCGGTAAGTTACTGTTTTACTGCTCGATGACGAGGAGGGCATCTCCGCACTGGATGGTGGAGACCTCCCTTCCGTTGAGGGACAGGATCTTCTTGATCTCGAAGAACTCGGGTCCGAGTTCGACGGTCTCGCCGTCTGCCTCGAGGGTGACCTTTCCGTCGGCGATCTGCTTGGCGATGTCCTCGGGGGAGGCTGCCTTGAGTGCTGCGACGATGGCCTTTGCCTTGTCCTTGAATGCGGGTCCGAGCTTTCCGTAGACGGGTTTGACCTCTGCGACCTTCTCGACGAGTTCCGCCTTCTCGGCGATCTCGAAGTTCTTGGCGGCGGTTCCCTGCTGGATGTCCTCTGCGGACATCTTGTACATGGCGGAGTCTCCTCCGATGATCTCCAGGCTGGAGATCTCTGCGGCGAGGTTGATCTTCCTCTCGGCCTTCCATGCGCGGACCTGTGCGATGAACTCCGCTGCGGTGTCTCCTGCTTTGACTGCGACGACGTCGATTTCTGCGGGGACGGGCCATGCGGTCAGGTGGACGGACTTTGCACCGTCGAACTTGGCGAAGTGGGTCTGGTAGACCTCCTCGGTGATGTGGGGCACGAAGGGTGCCAGGAGTTTGATTGCGTCAAGGAAGACGGTGTACAGGGTGTACCTGACGGCGTCGTCGGACCTCTTCTTGACCATCTCGACGTAGTCGTCGGCGAAGACGTGCCAGATGAACTCCTCGACGTACTTCATGGCCTTGTCGAACTGGTAGATCTCGAGACAGTCGCCGGTGTTCTTGATGCACTCGGCGAGCTTTCCGATGATCCACTTGTCGGCGGTCCTGAGCTCTGCGGGCTTGGCAGGTGCTGCGGTGAGGTCCTGGAAGTACCTGGAGACGAACTGTCCGAGATTGTAGACCTTGATTGCGATCTTCTTTCCGCGGACGACGTCCTTCTCCCTGAAAGCGTGGTCGATTCCGAGGGAGCAGTTGGCGGCGAAGTACCTGAGTGCGTCGGCTCCGTAGTTCTCGAGGATGGGGATGGGGTCGATGACGTTTCCGATGGAGGAGTGCATGGGGGTTCCGTCGGGGGCCATGATGAATCCGTGGATCATGATGTCCTTCCAGGGGATGCATTCCTCGATCTGCTCCGCCCTGAGGATGGAGTAGAACGCCCAGGTCCTGATGATGTCGTGGGACTGGGGCCTCATGGACATGGGGAAGAGCTTCTTGTGGAGCTCGTCGTCCCTCTCCCAGAAGGTGTTGTAGAGGGAGGATCCGGAGGAGTCCATCCAGGTGTCGAAGACGTCGGTGCATCCGATGAACTCGGTGCAGCCGCACTCGGGACACTTGTCGACGGGTGCCGCATCCTCGGTGGGATCGACGTAGTTCCTTGCCTGCTGCTCGGTGGCGCAGACGGCATGTCCGCACTTCTTGCATTCCCAGATGGGGACGGGGGTGGCGAAGATCCTCTGCCTGGAAAGGACCCAGTCCCATCCGAGGGAGTTGGTCCAGTCCTCGAGCCTGACCTTCATGAACTCGGGGAACCAGTTGATCTCGGAGGCCCTCTTGAGGATGGCGTCCTTGAAGGTGGTGGTCTTCAGGAACCACTGGGGGACCTGCAGGAACTCGATGGGGGAGTGGCACCTCCAGCAGATGGAGACCTGCTGGGGGTTGTCCTCCTGGTGGTCGAGGACTCCCAGTTCCCTGAGGTCCTCGATGATGGCTGCGCGTGCGTCGGCGACCTTCATTCCGGCGTACTTGCCGGCGAGCTCGGTCATGTTTCCTGCCTCGTCGATTCCCTTCTCGAGCTCGAGGTGGTACTTCATGATCCATTCGAGGTCGGCCTTGTCTCCGATGGTACAGATCATGACGTTTCCGGTTCCGTACTCGCGCTCGACCTTGGGGTCGGCGATGATCTTGACGTGCCTTCCGTAGATGGGGGTGATGAGCTCCTTTCCGACGAGGTCGGCCTTCTCCTTGTCGTCGGGGTGGACGGCGACGACCTTACAGGTGCAGAGAAGCTCGGGCCTGGTGGTGGCGATCATCATGTAGTCGTCGGTACCGGCGATCTGGAACTTGAGGTAGTTGAGCTTGTTGACGTTGTCCTTGTACTCGACCTCGGCGTCTGCGAGGGCGGTCATACATCCGGGACACCAGTTGATGGGGTGCTCGGCCTTGTAGACGAGACCGCGGTTGAAGAGCTTCACGAAGGAGAGCTGGGTGATGCTCCTGTAGTAGGGTGCGTCGGTCTGGTAGTAGATGGAGGGGTCCATGGACTCTCCGAGGATCTCGAAGTCGTGGGTCATCTTGGCGATGAATCCGTTGGCGTAGTCCTCGCAGAGCTCCCTGTACTTCTTCCTGGGGGTGTTGAGCTTGTTGATTCCGTGCTTCTTCTCGACCTTGACCTCGATGGGGGTTCCGTTGACGTCGAAGCAGAGGGGGAAGAAGACGTTGCAGCCTTTCATCCTGTGGTACCTTGCGGCGAAGTCGATGAGGGAGTATCCGGTTGCGTGTCCGAGGTGGAGGGGACCGGAGGTGTACCTGGGAGGGTTGTCGATGCTGAAAACGGGCTTGTCGGATTTGGGGTCGAAGCGGTAGATCTCTTCGGATTTCCACATCTCCTCCCATTTTTTCTCAATTTCTGCGCAGTCGTATGCCATGTTAAACGGGCGC
>JAKSHV010000099.1 GCA_024399225.1 archaeon
TTCGGATTCCTTTCCCATGTGAATTTCGAACTGTATGATATCGATGATGATGGTGTAAGAAAACGCTATCTGAACCTAAGGAAAATTGGTGATGTCCGTGCACGCAACCTTCAGGAGTTTCCCCCTGGTGCACCGAAGACCTGCCATATCAAAAGAGAACGTAAAGGGGGGCATTTCGAATATTTCGCCACGGTCAACTATGAGATCGAAGGACGTTACGAAAAGGATGAAATCAGCTTGGAATGGTATCACAGATCTCCGCAGGGAATGGACATCGGTATCGCAAAAGTTGCAACACTTTCTGATGGTACCGAATACCAGAACAAAAACTTCCAGAAAGAGGACAGGGAACTTGCCAAACTGCATCGCAGACTGTCAAAATGTCCCCGCAATTCCCCTGAATTTACGAAGATTAGAGAGAAAATTAGCCACCATTATGCAAAGATCAAAAACAGGAGAACTAACGAGACAAACGTGATTTCAAAGGAGATTGTTTACAACAACGGTCAGATCTTTGCAGAAAATCTGTCAGTAGATCAGTTGAGGGAGATTGCCTATTCTCACAACATGAGGCAGCAGTACAATGATGCAAATCTGGGTAAACTGATGAGAAGAGTGGAAAAACTATCAGCAGCAGCGAATCGTCCGATTATCTATGTTAGTCATGAATACAGTTCCCAGACATGTTCCAATTGCGGAACACTGGTTTCCAAGAAATTGGAAGAACGTATTCATCACTGCCCCAACTGCGGTCTGACTCTTGATAGAGACCAAAACGCAGCGATAAATCTGCTTAACTGGGGATTGGCCCGCAATCCTTCCATAATGGAGAAAAACAGCATCAGCTGTACGTGGCTTGAACCCTCGTCTGAATATACATATTGAATCTCAATAACGGGATCTGCCTGGGATCCTTCCTGAATAGGTAAAACACAGCAAAGCTGTACATGGCTCGAACGCCGGTCTAAATAATGATCACAACCGGATTGGTCCGCAATCACTCCGAATAGGTAAAACATGGTAACCCCATACGTGGCTCGAATCCAGGTCTAAATAATATCGGGATCTGCCTGGGATCCTTCCTGAATAGGTAAAACACAGCAAAGCTGTACATGGCTCGAACTCAGGTCTATGAACATAAATATGCCGATAGGTGAAATAAAACCAAACAAACGTACACATATTTAATCAAAAAATGTAAAAATGGCGGGCGTAACGCGATTCGAACACGTGTCTAAAGCTCCGCAAGCTCCTAGGATATCCAAGCTACCCCATACGCCCAATAGTATTGGTGTTTTAATGCGGAAATCTTATCCTTTCGGATAGGTAAAGGGTTTTTACCCTCATGCCTCAGGGTGAGACAGGTAGCGGGTAATGTATCCAGCGATCTTGTTCCTCATGGGAACGGTCTGAACATCAGTAAGCTGGGCAACCATTTCTTTGTTGTTGTCAAAGTCCTTGTTGAATGCCTGAGGATACTTGTTGATCAGTTCGATGGATACTCTCTTGATGTAGGTGGGTCTGATTCTTCCCATATCGTTCACCGAGTTATATGAGTGTGTGATATTCATTCCTTATTTAAAGGTTAGTTAGAGTCAGCACTGTCTTCTATTGTGATGAACTCCTTTCTCCTCGAATGTCCGCAGGATTTCTCTCCTTCGGGGCAAGGACCATTCACACAGGAAGGTCCTGCGTATGCAAAGATGACAGGACATGCTGCCTTGCACTGCCTAAGCATTTCGTCGGCCATATCGCGGATCTCCTTCTGTGCACGCCTGCAACACCTGAGTTTGAAGAAGTGCATTAGCTCCCTTGCGTTCATGGTGACAGTGATGTTGGTAGTGCATCCGTTGGGGAGGACATACCTTGCATCCTCTGCGAGAATTCCGAGATTCTCGAGTTTTCCATAGGTATCCCATATCTGGAGCATGAGATCGTCGTAGAGCTTCTTTGCCTCGGGGTTGTTCTCGATCGCCTCGGGGGTCACATAGGTGGGCTCGTTGATGGAAACGTACCTCTGGCTCTGTTGGGAGAAGGAGGCGATCCTGTGCCTTACGAGCTGGTGGGTTAGGGAGCGGGAGACACCTTCGATGGAGAAGGTGAACACGGCGTGCTCGATGACGGAGTGATGTCCCATGGATACGACTCCCATAAGCATCTTGCCGGGATTCTTCATAGTCTCAACGAGGGTTCCCGAGGGTTTCTCCGAGTAACAGGAACGTGCTGCTGCGGCGCAGACCCTGTCTGCGTCAGGTGTGTATGCGAGTAATTTCACAATCATTTCATCTACTCCCAGAATTCCGATTTGAGCTCCATGGCCCTGGAAGAGTCCATGAGCTCCCACAGTCTGACCGTACGGATCTTCTGGTCAGACGGAAGAAGTTTCAATAGTCCGTCTACGTGGGCATCGCCCACCACGACCACTACATTCTCGTGGTCGGCACAGACCTTGGCAATTCCTTTCGCCATGTGTTCGTTACGTTCGTCGATGAGCACCCTGATCATGGTGGGATACTTCTTCCTCATGCTCTCGACATAGGCTTCCTGACCCTTCGTGTAATCTGTCTGGGTCTTCTTCACCCTACGTTTCTTGAATATGTTGTCGAGGATTCCAGAGAACCTATATCTGAACCTCTCGGAACCCGACATCTCCTCCCACATCCTGCCCATTGCGTACACGACATCGTAGTCGATACGGTACACAGGGGCGTCGACGGATTTCGCGGCACCGATAGCCGCCATCATGTCCGCACCGGCGGAACTGTTGTTCTGGGCGGAGACCTTTGATTGATAGTCTGAAGTCTTCTTCTGGATCTTGGGTGCACTGGCGAGGTATTCCTCTATGGTGCCGAAACCCTTCTCCTCCACGGATTTCTTCAGCATCTCCTTGTCGCCGATGGCCGCATAGTACCTGATGTCATCGTACTCGATGCAGACGGCGTCGGGATAGGACTGACGCACTAGGAACGATACCGTTTCGGCTATTCTGAAAACATGGCCGGTCCCTATGATCGTCAGCATACAAATCACGAATAGTGTTCATTCAATAATATTTAACGGAAAGCCTGCGGGGAGGAAGGGTGCGTCTGAACTTCACACGGGGATTGCCGATGACGAAAACACACCTGAGTTTCTTCTTCGGATCTATGTCGCTGAAGAATTCCGAGAACCTTTCCGGATCGCGCTCGGCGGCCATGATCATGAACAGGGAATAGAAACCGCCTAAGCCCATGGAATATGCCGCAAGTTCGGCACGGGTCATCGCGATGACGGCATCGACGGCCACCTCGGAGAATGCAAGGATTATCTGCCTGCCCTCCCAGAGGAAGGGGTGTCCCTTGGAGCTCTCGAATGTGCCTTCCATGTACCTGCAGAAATCGTGTATGCGTGGGAGGGTGTCCTCGATTGGTTTCAGGGACTCATAGACTATCTGCATGAAGTCATCCAATCTGTCGTCGATGACTGCGAACTCCACATCCTGCCTGTGCATGGAGGTCGGACTGTACCTTGCGGATTCGAATATCTGTTCGAATTCCTCTTTGGAGACCTTGTCTGAGTTGAACCATCTGACGCTTCTCCTCTCGCTGAGGAACCTCATTAAATCGTCGTTGCTCAGCATCGGTTTCTGAGGGACGGACTCGCCTTCGAATCCGGGCCTGTCCGCGATGGAGATGGCCTCCTTGGGACATACCGCATAGCACTGATAACAGGAGAAGCAGGAGTTTCCGTTGTATACTGCCTTACCGTCCCTGACCTCGATGCTGTCACGGATACATATGCTGGCACATATTCCGCAGCCGATGCACCTTCCGGGATCGATCCTGATGGATTCCATAAACTCACTCGGTGAGTCTCTTGTCGTCGGAGTGGACGGCGCAGCCCTGCATCCATGCTCCGTCGTATACGATGGAGCCGTCTTTGGAGTAGTAGATTCCCTGACCTTCCATGGTGCCCTTGACGAAGTCTCCTTCGTAATGGTCACCGTTGGGCCAGTACATCTTTCCCTTTCCGACGGGGGTTCCGTTGATGAAGTCTCCCTCATACCTGTCTCCGGAGGGCCATTTCATCTCGCCCTGTCCGGACATGGAGTCGTCAATGAAGTCCCCAGTGTAGATCCTTCCGTCGGCCCAGATGTATACTCCGCGACCATTGAAGCGTCCGTTCCTGAACTCACCCATGTAGAAGTTTCCGGAACTGTAGAAGAAAAGTCCGTTTCCGTGTTCCATGGAGTCCTGGTTGACCTCTCCGACGTAGAAACCGTCGGCGTATTCCTTTGCAAGGGCGTCGAAACCGGAGAATCCGTCATCACCCTCGTTGGCCCAGGCCATCCTTCCCCTTCCGATCGGTTTTCCGTCGGCAAAATCCCCTTCGAAGACGACACCGAAGGGCCATGCCATACGGCCTTTTCCACAGAGAACCCCGTTGAGGAACTCGCCCTCGTACACCCTCTGGTCGGTCCAGTCGAAACGTCCTTTTCCGGAAAGATAACCTTCCCTGAACTCTCCGACATAGACCTCTCCGTTGGCCCATACGAAACGGCCCTGTCCGTGAGGCACTCCTCCCTTGAACTCTCCCATGTAGGCGTCCTCGTTGTCCCACATGTACATTCCGCGTCCTTCGAAGGTCCTGCCGTCATCGGCGACCTGGCCGATGTAGTGTCCGTCTTCGAACTGCAGTCTGACATAATCTTCGGGGAGCTGGAGGCCGTCTATTTCCATAAATGTCCGAAATAGGTTCGTCTATTAAGGAATCACGGAAGGAGGGAATAGCCATTTATCCTGAAATCCGATACTCCGTGTATGCCGAACAAGTACGACCTGGTCTGTTTCGATATGGACGGTACCCTCACCCGTGTCAGGAGTTCATGGACATGGGTACATGAATGCCTCGGAACCGAGGATGAGGAAGGATACCGCATGTTCGTCAACCAGCAGATCACCGAGTCCG